>JBPCWJ010000452.1:0-6418 GCA_051009635.1 Rhizobiaceae bacterium | reverse complement strand
GGAACAGTGAGGAGGATTGCCGCTGAAGATGCGAAAAGCAAAAGCACCAGGAAAAATACGAACAGATAAGTCACTTCTATCTTACCTTTATGAACCGCTGCCCGGCACTTGTCCAAGAAGCAATCTGGCACCGCGCTTGCTGCTGGATTCGAGTGCCTTGCGCCCGGCGCTTGCGTATACCGCAATAGCGCCAAGCAATTCTGCAAGCTCACGTGCCGAATTTGGACCGAGACGGAAATAGGCGCCACCGGTCAGCTTGGCAACCTGCCGGAATGTACTTTCTGCCAGAGGATCATGCCCTTCCTGAAACATGAAGGCACGCACCCCTTTCAGACCCAGTTGTCCTGCCAGATGGCAAA
Organism: Rhizobiaceae bacterium; assembly: GCA_051009635.1. Classification (GTDB taxonomy): domain Bacteria; phylum Pseudomonadota; class Alphaproteobacteria; order Rhizobiales; family Rhizobiaceae; genus BOKV01. Next base: position 6,059 of record JBPCWJ010000452.1, on the reverse strand, counting down.
TGCGGTCAGCATCTTCCTCCATTGCATCACCAATATAAACAAGAGCCGATATTTTCTCGCGCTCGTTCTCCTTGGATGCGTGGTTGAGGACCTTTATGATTTGTGTCTGTCCACCCCGGCAATCGATCGTGCACATCAGATCCGCCAGGGCGGAGGAATTTACCACCCAGCGTGATGCCTTGCATTCTCCAAAGCCACGGAAATAAACGAGTTGAACGCTAAGGCCACCGATCTTTGAAACTGCCTCAAACATCGATGCCTGGATCTGGCAGGCCCGGTCCCAGGTCGGCTGACGGCTCATCGTGGCGTCCAGTGAAAACACAAGGCGGCCTGTACCGGCAGGATTTGTCGATTTCGCAGCTTTCAGGAACGCTGCTACATCCTTGCTCGAGGAACGAACAGCTGCCTTGCCGCCGGTCTTGCCGACAACAACATTTCCTGATTTTGCCTGTGTTTTGTTCGTTGCCATGTCCTAATAATTGGCATCTGCGCCCGGCGTTGCAAGCTCATCACGTAAAAATGCCGCAATTTGGCTTGTTATTCGGCCAGCAAACCAAAATCCTCTGTCGGTTTGTCGGCATTTTGCAACCACATTTTACGGGCTCTCGCGCGCCTTCGGCCCAAATCATCTATTGGAAGTTTCAGAACCGACAGCAATGCCCTAACCTCCTGGCAGGCAGCAAGATGAGATAGTGTTGGACCCGTGCCAAGCGTTTTTTCTGTCATTTCATCGAGCGCGGTCATGCCAATCGGGAAAAGCTCCCGATATACCACCCGCTCGGAAATTCCGTCTGCCAATCTACAGCCAAGACGCATGGAAAGATCGCGCAAGCTGTCGGACATGTTTTCATTATTGCGCGAGGCACCTGCCGAAATCCTGTTTCTGACGACCACCCAATCTAGCAATCCGTTATCAACTGTGCGTCTGTGACGACGCGCTTCCCGTACCATCTTGGCATAGTGGGAGATGTCGATAACTTCAGACGTGCCAGGGTCTATTCGGGCAAGAACATCAAAATCGATATAAGAATCATTTATTGGTGTAACCAGCGTATCCGCCATGGAATGGGCCAGACGCATGACATAGCTGTCATGGCCGGGCGTATCGATCAGAATGAAATCATGGCCGTGTTCAGTCTGGACCAGGATATCCTGAAACCTGGCAAGCTCAATATTTTCGTTTTCCGTTATTGAGTCACCATAGGCGCGTTCAAGTTTGAAGTGATTGGGCATAGGCATCCGCAATCCCTTGCGCCGGTTCCATAGATTTCTATTGTCTATGTATCTTGATAGCGAAAGTTGGCGTGTATCCAGATCAATGCTGGCGACCCGGTGACCGGCATTTAACAACGCTACAAGCAAATGCATTGCTGTCGTTGTCTTACCTGAACCACCCTTCTCATTCCCGCAAACAATAACGTAAGCTTGTTGAGATGCGTACGCACGTGATCCAGCGTAATTCATGAAACTTACCAACCCCGATTACACGCCCCCTGACAACAGTAAAAGTCAAATCGAGGAAAACTGCAATAAGCAGAGCCAAATGTTTTCGAGAAAGTTTTTACTTTTGGTTAACCATGGCCGGTAAGGTTGTACTATCCCGACTTACAACGCCCTGAATCTGTCATTCACCTGTATTATTCTTGTACAATTTGGTGAGCACTGACCTTAGAGTAGTCCAAGATTTGCCAATTCCACTCTCAATTCAGGTGGCAATGATCCAATTGAATCGCTGCTATCTAGATCGGGTGGCGCATCTTCAGGCTTCAGATACCTCCAACCCTGGAAAGCTCGCCTGGGCTGCCAGCGTGTCGGGATCAAAACGGGATCAAATACAAGGTCACACCGCTTGATACCGTTGGCGTCTGTAAACGGTCGTATGTCAATCAATAACTGCCTGAGCTGAACATTGCCCTTGATCACCCAATAAAGAGACCCGCCATCCAGCAATTCATCAGTCCTTTTGGGGACCATACGGGTCGTATGTTTTGATTCGACTGGAAGGCCCTTTCTCCTGGCTTCCTCAGACTTGTAGTCGCGCCAAGCCTGTAGCTCCTCAATCGAGGACACGCCTACACAGAGTTTTAGAAGATTCAGGGCCATTATCAAAAACTATGGCAGTCGCACCGATGGATCAAATGTTGTCCTCATAATCCGGTGGCTCAATGTTATTTATCCACAGCCGCAAACGTAGCTGATTGTTGGATGGGCGACATTAAGTGAGATAAGCGTCAGTTCGCTCCGTCTTTCCAGACTTTCGTATTTAATCAGGAGCCGGGCTCTTCAATTTCCGCTCCAGCCTCCTTGAGGGCGGCGAAACCTCCATCAACATGTGCAATATTCGTAAAGCCCATATCTTTCAAAGTCTTGGCGGCCAGTGCAGATCGCCAGCCCATTGCACAAAAGAGCACATAGCGTTTGTCGTATTCGGCAAATATCTCCCGGTGATATTTGCTTGATGGATCGAACCAGAACTCCAGCATTCCGCGTGGCGCATGGACAGCGTCAGCGACTTTGCCTTCCCTGCCCAACTCCCTGATATCGCGAATATCCACCAGGACCGAGTTTCCAGCACCCTGTTCAGTCAATGACCTTTCCGCAGTCCAGGTTTCAATCTGGGCATTTGCTTGCTCTATAAGCTTTTCGACCGGAGTAATTTTCATGCTTGGGACTCCATTTGACTAGATTGTCGCAATTGTAGTTCAGCAGGGAGAATTTTTCACGACAAACAAAAAGGCCGACATTTCTGTCAGCCTTCAGTTGTCATCTAGTCGCAAGCTGTGACCTGTACCGGTGTTATCTACACCTCATTGACTAACAGGAACCGATGCCACTTCCGCGGATCCAAAGAACCCGGCGAAAAACACAATGGCCAGAAATATCGCAACGGCCAGCGCAGCTGTATTCCATACCGAACGCTGTGGCCGGTTCTCGAGTTGAAGCTCGTCCATTTACTAATTTGCCCCTGTTGGTATCGGGTAAATCCCGTATTTTTTCTATAGCCCGTATTTAGAAAATCACCTGAAATTTCGCAAGCGCAAAAAGAGCTTGACAGGCCTATTTTATTACAATGCTGCTATGCAGCAGCGACATAGGTTTATATATATCAAAGTGTTACGATAATTCGTCCACAAAATGATTCACAATTGCGACAAATTTCAAAGAGAATCATCAACTTATTTGAATGCAGCGCAACATAAAAAATCAAGAAATTTAAACAAGCCTCGGCGTTTATTCGGTTTTTTTAATATTGCCCAATTATGTTTGGCGCGAAAGGCCGTTAGTGCTAGTGCCTGATGGTGTAACTCGTCTCATGATAACCGGTGTTGTTCATGCAGTCTCAATTTGCTGTTTCCGCCAATTCGGCAAGAATCAATCTGATTGATGCAGCACGGGGAATCGCGCTCATCGCCATGACGATCTTCCATCTTTCCTGGGACCTGGCACTGTTTCGCTTTATCGATCCGGACGTCATGGTCAGCGCTGGCATGATATGGTTTGCCCGCACAATTGCCGGCAGCTTCCTTTTCCTGGTCGGATTCAGCCTCTATCTGGCACATGGCTCCAAAATACGCTGGTCAAACTTCTTAAACAGGCTTGTCTGGATTGCAGGCGCAGCAGCCATTATTACAATAGTCACCTATTTCGCGACACCGGACGCCTATATATTCTTCGGCATATTGCACAGCATTGCGCTGGGCAGTGTTTTCGGGCTTGCTGTTTTGAAGCTGGACTGGCGCATTACAGGTTTTTTGGCGCTGATTTTCCTTTTGGGAAAACACTGGCTTTCGACATCTTTTTTCGATGCACCAATTTGGTTATGGACCGGGCTTTCAGAAATTGTTCCCCGTTCGAATGACTTTGTGCCAATTTTCCCATTCTTTGGGATGGTCCTTGCAGGAATTGCTGCGGCCAGACTGGCCTCGGAAAAAGGCTGGACTACAGATCTTGCGGCGATTTCCTGTGACAATCGCCTGTGTCAATTCCTGAGATATATCGGGCGCAACAGCCTGGTTTATTACCTGTTGCATCAACCGGCGCTGATCCTGTTGGTCTATATCTTCGCCCTGGCTACCGGGCATATTTGATGAATGGCGTCACCTTTGCCACCTTGTCGTAAAGCCCCCTTGCCGCGTGATTGAAGTCCTGCGTCAGCCAATAAACCTGAGCAGAGCCTTTTTCATCAGCCGCAGCGTAAACGGCTTCGATCAATGCCTGACCAACTCCCCTGCCGCGAGCTGAGTTTTCTGTGAACAGATCATTGAGATAACAGCGTGGCTCCTTTGACCACGTGCTCGGATGATAAAGATAATGCGCCAAACCACACAATTTGCCGCTCTCCAACTCAGCCACAAGACAGAATGGGCCATCGCCAGGTGGTGAGTGTAATCTGGACCAAAGATAATCTGTTCCGGAGCGCAGGTCAGCTCCGTAAAATTCCTGATAACCTAGCCAGAGTTTCTCCCATTCCTGCCGGTCTCCGGCTTTAATCGGGCGAATTTTGATTGCCATTTGTTTCTTCTCCGGTTTTGGTTTCAAATACAGCCAAATGGAAATTGACGCGAGCAGGTTATACCGGCAAGTTCAAAACCTGAACGCGCCCAATTTCAAAAGATACAATAGTCCATATTCAGAGTTGCATCCGATGAAGCCTACAGACGAGAGACCCAATAAAGTTCCCTGGCCGCCGATAATTCTTGTGACACTGGCTGTTGCCGCGTTGTTGCTTGGTAGGTTTGTGCCTCTACCTTTTCCTCGCGGTGCAGCTGCAGATATCCTGGCAGGCGCAGGGTTCATTCTGATAATCTTGGCAATAGCACTTTACGCCTTGTCGGCCCGCGAATTGCGTAAGCACAACACCGCAATTCTACCAACTAACGCTGCTGATCGGCTCGTTACCACTGGTCCTTTCTCGATTACAAGAAACCCGATCTACCTGGCAAATGTCATCTTGTTGTCCGGCTGGGGGCTGGCTGCCGGGAATCTATGGATGTTTGCCGCAGCAATATTGTGCGGAATCGGGGAACATAATCTCGCGATCAAGCGCGAGGAAGCCCATCTTGAGCACAAGTTTGGAAAAGCCTGGAGGGACTACCGCAAAAAGGTCCGGCGCTGGGTCTAGGGTCCGGACCCTTTCGAAACATTAAAACGAAATCAGGTGCTTACACCTAATTCAGCCAGACGTGCGAGACTGGCCTCTTCCACCTGTTCTAGTTCAATCAGGGTCTCTTCTATATCCTTGCGTTTCTGTTCAAGCTCGGCCCGCTTTTCCTCTACCCGTGATACCAACAGCCGTAACTGACCAGCCTCACCCGGCGGTTCCCTGTACATTTGCATGATCTCACGGATCTCGGCGATGGAAAATCCGAGGCGCTTGCCACGAAGAATAAAACTAAGCAACCGCCTGTCGGATGGCCGGAACAGACGCGTTCTGCCGCGCCTGACCGGTTTGATCAGACCTTCATCTTCATAGAAACGGATGGTCCGGGTTGAAACCCCAAACTCCTTGGTAAGATCGCTAATCGTGAAATATTCAGCCAATTTACAATATCCACAGTTGGATTAACCGGTCTGCTCACGCACCGGCAAACCGGTATTACGCTTCGATTCCATGAGGTCAATTTACGTAAAAGTCAATCGAGGTTCAAACAGCAATTTTTTTTTGCCTTGTCTGGCGCAATCGGTTGTGGGAAACCCGGTTATCTGGAATCAGCCGGTACAACGAAGAATCGCAACCAAATCGATCTCCCCACAAAATACAGGCAAGTCAGGCATGAAATTCATCAAATCGATATTTTCAGCATTCAGAAATATGTTCAACTTCAGTGGAAGAGCCAACCGGCGGGACTTCTGGTTCTGGGTCTTGTTTGCAATTGCGGTCTATTTGATTTGCCGAATAGTCGATCTCAAGATCGTGGCTCCCATGATGGGATATCTGCCCTATGAGGAAGTCGACAGTAGTCCTGTTTCGACCATATGGCTGATAATCTGTATCCTTCCGACAATTTCACTGATCTATCGCCGGGTGCAGGACCATGGAAAACCGGGTTGGATGGCGT
>JBPCWJ010000451.1:0-5664 GCA_051009635.1 Rhizobiaceae bacterium | reverse complement strand
TCCTTGAACTTTCCGCGGCCCAATTGCGAAAGACCTGCCATGGTGCCTACGGTCAGATTAGATGCCTCTGAATAGATCAGATTAACTTCCGGACGCTGTGTCAGCAGGTCAACGATGATCTGCTTTGCAGCTTCCTGGCCCGCGCTTGAATCAAGGGCTCCCAGGTTCTCTGCCTTTGGATCGACAGACAGAACACCTTCTACAAAAGGCGCTGTCCGGCCCGAATTGACCTCGGTATGGTTTGGCCAGCCGAGCTGGACCATGACGATTGGCTTGTCGGGATGCGCTTCCTTCCAGGCTTTTGCCATTTGAGCGCCCATCTCGAATGAGACTGCCGCCTCATCACTGCGGGCAGTTGGGACACCGGTATCGGTAATCGGGCTGAAGAAAGAGGTCATTACAATGCCTTCCTTCAACGCGTCGTTGACGCCGGGTGTTGCCGCTTCTGCGTCCCAGATATGCAGTGTTGCGGCATCAAATCCACCTGCAACGATCTGATCTACATTCTGCGTCATCACAGCAGAATCTGCCTGACCGTCAAAGACCACTACCTCAGCACCATATTTTTCCTTGGCGTAACGCTCTGCTTCGGCAGCCTGTGCCTGATGAAACACATTCGACAAATCCGAGACGAAGAATGCGATACGCTTGTCGCTGTCACCCGCAAAGGCTCCCAGACTAGAAGCGGCGAGCAGGGATGAAGCCAAAAGCCCCGTCACAAATAATTGCTTTCCAAATTTCCTCATTGCTTTCCTCCAAGCATCTATAGAGTGGGGATCGTCGTGGATGCCCCTCCAATCACTGCAAACCTCACATCCTCGAGATAATGAAATTATTTGCAGTATGTGAAATATAATTCATTACAGTGAAATAAATGTCAACTGATAAAATTAATTTCAACATCTTCTTTGGATGAGCATGCCATTTTAATATGGTTTGAGAGATAGTTTAGGATGGGATCGGGAATTACCGGACGATCGGATTGGCTTCCGTTTGACCGTACTTCTACTATTTTACAGTTTGCAAGGATCGCGACGACGCCAGGACCAGAGCCCTAATACATCGTGTCATCCGCCGGTTCGAGCGGACTTGGTATATCCTCTTCCTGCAGCGCCTGCTTTATGTCGATTTCGATCAATCGGAGGATGGATGACAGGGGCACATCGTTGATGCCTCCTTCAAAGGGATCTGCATGGCTCTCGCTGACCTTTTCCATCATCAGGAATATCCAGGATATCAAGACAGAGAACGGGACAAGCGCCAAAATATACTCATGTGTGAGGAGCGTCGAAAACTGATTCCTCTCTGCTTCCTTCTCAAACACATCGAGAAATGCGAGTGGCAGCATGAAGACCAGCACCCAGGTGAACAGCTTCCCGAAATGGGTTACCAATCTTGGAAAAGGTGTGAACTTGATGCGCTCGCATATCCCGTAACTGACAGTCAGCCTTCCCAGAAGCTCCATCAATGCCACGTGTTTTACCGGATCAAGCGAGCCTGATTCCGCCAGTTTTTTTAGATCCTCGGCCTGGTGAAGCATGATTGATGTTGGTGGATTGTTGAATGCCTCTGCCGTCTTGCATTCCTCAGGATCAAGAAACTCCGTGTAGGCAGCGCCATGTTGATGCAAACGGACATGTTTTTCATCCGTACATCTGTAGCCAAACATTCTCCTGATGGAACTGTCCTGTAACCTTGATTGCCGGCGCAAGATGTGCGCTGCCAGATAGACCCAGCCCAGATGCCGCCGCAAGATTCGCTTCACGATATCATTATTGGATTTATCCGGATCAGTTTGAACAAAACTGTGTACCTGGGAAATGAGCTCCCGGCTTTGCGCAAAAATCAAGCCAATTGCCGTTCGTGCCTCCCACCAGCGCTTATAGGCTGAAGCGCTCTTGAAGGCGACATAAAGCGACACGGCGATACCGACCAGGGTTACCGGGAGTACTGGAAGGACTATCCAATCAAATCCGGCAAACTCATGTAGAAACACGACCGTTAGTGCCCATGCCGCAGCAACGATTACGGGAACCAGCGCTTCCCGGATTATAGGCTGAATTTGAATCTGCCTGCTGACATACATTCCGTGCGCTTCACCTTCATTTAACGATAATAGGATTACATGGTTGATATATTAGTGCAAAGCACCGGCCATTAATTGGCCCGGAATTGCTGGCATTGACTTACGTTGATCCTCACATGTAACTGGCCACAATGAACAGGTTTGTATCTCGTTACTTTCTGATAGTGCCCGTCGCTCTGCTTGGTATTGTGGTCTCGGCATGCACCTATATTCAACACACGCCCGTCCCCGAAGCGCTGGTGAATGTGGCTGACGTACCGGAATTCACCAATATCAGATCCTGGGCAGATGAACTTTCTCCCGAATTCATCGAAGCCATCGGTGCCCGGCACGAACAGCTTAGAAATTCAGGCTTGTCGCGCAAACCGGTCTATGTGCTTGCCCTGTCAGGTGGCGGCGAGAACGGTGCTTTTGGTGCCGGTCTGCTGAATGGATGGTCGGATAACGGAACCCGGCCGGAATTTGAAATAGTCACCGGCGTCAGTACTGGCGCACTTATCGCGCCACTGGCATTCCTCGGCAGGCAATACGATCAGGCACTCAAGGAATTTTACACCGGGGTTTCCACAAGAGACATTCTGATAGCAAATCCGGTGGGCGGACTGACAGGTGGTTCGGCACTATCGTCAAACGAACCGCTGAAAAACCTGATCAGCGAGATCGTTGATTTGACCATGTTGACTGAGATCGCGGCTGAATATCAGCGCGGCAGGCGTCTCATGGTTGTCACAACAAATCTGGAAGCCCAGCGGCCTGTAGTCTGGAATATGGGAAGGATTGCAACTTACGGAACTCCGGAAGCGCTTGATCTATTCCGGTCCATCCTGCTGGCATCAGCTGCCATTCCGGCAGCCTTTCCGCCAGTCGCCCTGAAGGTTGACGCTGATGGTAAGAACTACACCGAGTTGCACGTGGATGGTGGCACAACAGTCAATGATTTCGTTGCACCCTTGAATGCCAAACTGCCCGCCGATCTTCGGGGCAGGAAGGAACACCTTTATACCATTTTGAATGGAAAGCTTTCTCCAGAATACAAGAAGGTTGAACCGCAGACTTTGAAGATCGGCGGTCGCGCCATAAACACCCTGCTAAAATACAAGAACTATGCTGATCTTCGCCGGTTGTATCTGCTGGCCAAGCAAAGGCGCGCCAGCTTCAAGATGAACTCCGTGCCTACATCATTCAATGTCAAAAGCCGGGAACCCTTTGACAAGCGCTATATGAACAAACTGTACCAGCTCGGCTATCAGATGGGATTCAACAATGCTGGGTGGGTGTCTGACCCGGATATTTTTTGACTGAAGCACTCCAGACAATAAGACTTTGCAGCGTGATCCTGATTGAGGTCGGCGCAATTCACATTTAAAATTGGGTACCGGTGATTCTGCCCCGATGGCGTATCAAATCTGAATGAACACATAATAAGTGATTGATGTAAATGCCGTTTAGAGTTTCCATCGTACCCAGCATATTCGGCATTGTCTTGACGATTGCTTTGGGTCTGGCTGCTGCGATAATCCTGTTCACGCGGCATCAAAATCACGAACAGGCTGTCAGCACCGCTGACATGCTGATGGACCAGTCCAACCAATTGGTTCACTTGCAGATTGAAGGACTGATCAAGCCGATTGAAAGCGTGGTGAAACGCGCTCCCTTTTGGCCTGAAATTGGCAACCTTCCGGCGGTCAGTGGTCACCCCACGCGCGACCTTCAGTTACTCTTTGCGCAGGACCATCCACATATATCATCCACCATTCTGGGATTTGAAGGAGGTGACTTCTATCAGATTGGTCGCGCCGAGTTCCGCCCGAAAGACCGGTTGGAAAAACTTGGCGCTCCAGACGGTACAGTTTTTCTGGAAAAGGTCATTCTCCGCAGCAATCGGGCAAATCCGATGGTGGTCGACAAATTTCTGGATGGCCGCGGTAATATTCTCGGTACAAGCACGAAATTTGCCTCAAACTATGATCCAAGCAAACGGCCCTGGTACATTAGCGCCCAGGAAACCGGTGCCGTGACGACCAGCGGTATTTATGTCTTTTCCGGGAGTGGTGAGCCGGGGATCACTGTATCGAAACAGTTTCCAGGTGGCGTTGTCGGCGCTGATATTACGCTTGCCGAGTTGAACCGTTTCCTGAAGGAAACATTGCATGCTGAGGAAGGAATCCTTTTGATCGCCAACCACAAGGGTGAAATTCTCGCAAATTCCTGGTCGGACGATCCATCTGCCGACTCCACGACAGAACCGGGGGTGCAGACGGATTTCGATGGATTGGCAGCAGAGATAACCAGCCAATTGGCCGGAAAGGATCACCACACTTCCAGACGCATTCACCATGATGGGCGTGAGTGGCTTGTCCGCAGTTCGGAAATCAGGATCGGGTCCATTACGAACGAGGTTGTCGTCGTGGGTATGCCGATCGACGTTGTCATATCTGATTTGAACCGGCTTTCGCGCCATACATTGCTGATCTCGCTTGCAATATTGTTGGCATCAATTCCGGTTATCTGGTTGATATCACAACGTATTTCCCGCCCGATAAGAAAACTGTCGAGCGCAGTGGACAAGATTCGGGATTTCAAACTCGATTCAGCAATTGCCAACCGGTCGATTATTCGTGAAATAAGTTCACTCGAATCCGCCGTTGAGCGAATGCGCCTTAACCTGAAGACCTTTGGACTTTACGTGCCCAAGGCGCTGGTTCAGCAGCTGGCCGATTCCTCAAGCAGTCCGCAATTGGGAGGTGAAGCCAGGGACATAACCGTATTGTTTATGGATATGGAGAATTTTACAGCCATGTCAGCTGATCTCGATCCCCAGGAGGTCATGGAGCGCATGTCGCACTATTTTGAAATCTCTACCGGAATCTTGCTCAAACATGATGCAACAATTGACAAATATATCGGCGATGCCGTGATGGCCTTCTGGAATGCACCTCAGGATGTTCCAAGGCATGTGGGGGCCGCATGTAATGCTGCACTAGAGATCCTTGAGGCGGCGGACAAGGCTACAGCGGATTGGGCCCTGCCGGGCATGCTCCCGGTGCGTACACGCATCGGCATTCACTGCGGTAGCGCTGTTATCGGTAATGTCGGTAGTTCCGACCGCATGAACTACACAGCTTTGGGTGCTACCGTCAATCTTGCTGCCAGGCTGGAAGATCTGAATAGGGAACGCGGCACAAGCATATTGGTAAGCGATGACATCAAGCGTCGCGCAGGAGACGAGTTTGTTTTCAAGGATGCCGGATCTGAACAAATCAAGGGATTTGACGGCTTGACGCCGGTGTATGAGTTGATAGGCAAAGCGGGAAAATAGTCGGCACGGGGACAAATGGGAAGCGGTAGGATGCAATCTGTCGAAAATTCCGGACTGGGGCCGCCCTCCCGAAATACGGCAATAATCCTGTCGATTGTGATTTTTGCTTTCTATTGCCTCTATGTCTATTCGGGTGCCGGTCAGGCACTTTATGAATGGTCCAAGACATTTGCGCCCCATTCGGTCCGTTCCTATCTGGGAATGAGCAAGCGCTACCTGCTTCAATATGGGCATGTGGTGTTCCTGTTTGCCCTGCTGG
>JBPCWJ010000450.1:0-2894 GCA_051009635.1 Rhizobiaceae bacterium | reverse complement strand
CCCTTACTGTCCAGGCCAGCGCGAACCCGTGCGACATTTTCCCGTTGCCGCTTCCGTTCAAGATCGCTTTGCTTCAAATGGCTGATTGATGCAATTGCACCTGCGGCAATCGCCGGTGGCAAGGCTGTTGTGAAAATGAAACCGGAGGCATAGGAGCGAACAAAGTCACACATTGCAGTGGAACCGGTAATATATCCGCCCATGACGCCGAATGCTTTTCCAAGCGTTCCTTCAATAACGGTCAGCCGGTCCATTATTCCTTCGCGTTCGGCAATGCCTCCCCCTCTGGGGCCGTAAAGTCCGACGGCATGCACCTCGTCGAGATAGGTCATCGCACCATGTTTATCCGCCACATCGCAGATCTCGGCGATCGGCGCGATATCACCATCCATCGAATAGACCGATTCGAAAGCCACAAGCTTTGGCGTTTCCGGTCCATATTGCGACAATGCGCGATCCAAGTCCTCAGGATCATTATGTTTCCAGATATGCTTTTGTGCACGGCTATGACGAATACCTTCAATCATGGATGCATGGTTTGAGGCATCTGAAAATATTGCCAGACCATCAATATTGGCACCCAAGGTGCCAAGCGTCGCCCAATTGGATACATAGCCGGATGTAAAGATCAGCGCCGATTCCTTGCCATGCAAGTCGGCAAGTTCCTTCTCCAAAAGCACATGGTAATGGTTGGTGCCGGAAATGTTCCGTGTGCCACCTGCTCCTGTACCGCATTTCTCGATTGCGTCATGCATGGCGGCCATGACCTTTTCATTCTGACCCATGCCAAGATAGTCATTGGAGCACCAGACGGTAACTTCCTGTGTTGATCCGTCCTCACGATACCTTAGTGCCTTTGGAAACTGTCCTGCATTGCGTTCAAGATCGGCAAACACACGGTATCTGCCTTCGTCATGCAGTTCATTCAATTTGCTTTTGAAAAATGCTTCGTGATTTCCCGCTGCCGCAGATATTTGCTCAGCCTCATCAGCAGTTTCAGCCTTGTTTCCCAACCTGGTAACGTTGGTCATCCTGTTTCCTTCATTCACCATTCCGCATCGAATCCGATATGTTCGGTAGCGGGCAAAACTGCATTTTCCCAAAGACTTTGGAAACGTTCTAAAAACTTAACCGTTCAAAAGCAACGTTGCAAAGCATTTGGTCTGACTTTTTGTCACATCTATATTATCGGCCATGTGTTCACGTCACATTGACAGAAATCAAACCACAATTTGTAGATGCACCGTTGGAAATGCTGTGCCGGATAGCACAATGCCTGCTCGTCAGGTGTATGACATGCAGATTGATTACCAATTCCGGGGAGAATTCACTTGGCCGATATTTCGAACAGCATAATCGCGCAATTGATGCCCTTTTTTCACTCGCCGAGAGCAACCAGGCTGAGGGAGGAAAAACTCGCGGCTGAAAATCGCTATCTTTCCGATGCCATCGCCCAGGAAAAACACGGTGGGCACAAAATCGCTGTCATAGCACGATCAATCGCGCTGTTTGTCGTTGCAATCATGATCCCCTTCCTAAACCCAAATTGGGACGTGCTTTATTACGAAGCTTTCCTGTTGATATTCTTCATTATTGGCTGGATTCAATTGAGATTCGCAAGTGTCGGCCATTCCCGGGCAGAACTCGCCTTGATCTTGCTGGATCTCGTTTTGCTGGCAATCGTGATGCTGGTGCCAAACCCCTTTCGCTCGGAAGTCATGCCCACAGCAGCGCAATTTCAGTTTGAAGGGATTTCCTACTATTACCTGTTCCTTGCGGCAGCAACGCTGGCCTATAGCTGGCGGACTGTAATTACCATCGGTTTCTTCACCGGAGTAATCTGGCTAATCGGTACATTTCTGGTGATTCAGTTTGGCTATACAGATCCTGAACTCAGCAAACAGATAGAACAGGTTCTTTCCGGCCAGGAACGTATCATTGTATTTTTCGATCCGAATGACGTGAACATGCCGGCCCGCATTCAGGAAGTTGTAATTTTCTTCCTCATATCAGCCATTCTGGCTTTGAAATCATGGCGATCCAACCAATTGCTGATCAGCCAGGGATTGGTCGCAACAGAACGTGCAAACCTCTCAAGGTATTTTCCACCGACATTGGTCGATGATCTGGCAAACCGGAACGAACCGATAGGCCCTGTCCGTTCCCAGGAGATCGCTGTTTTGTTCGCAGATATTGTTGGCTTTACACACTACGCTGAAGATCATTCTCCCGATGAAGTCGTTGAGTTGCTACGTGAATTTCATGCAATCCTTGAAGACTGTGTTTTCGAATACAATGGCACCTTGGACAAATATCTCGGTGATGGGATTATGGCGACATTCGGTACACCCAAATCCGGACCCAAGGACGCCATCAACGCGCTGACATCAGCATTCGAGATGCATCGGCGTGTTGAACAATGGAACAATGGCCGTGAAAACCTGGGTTTAACGACGGTAAAGCTTTCCATCGGGATCAATTATGGACAGGTAATCCTTGGGGATATCGGCACAGAAAGGCGGCTCGAATTTGCAGTCTTGGGTGACACCGTCAATGTTGCAAGCAGGCTGGAAAGCGTCACCAGACAGCTTGATTGCCGGATTGTTGTGAGTGACACGTTGATTGCAAAGATAAGGTCCGAAGACCCGGAAAACACATTGACCGCCGACATGCAGGAACATAAGGGGCTAAAAATCCGCGGGCGGAATGAACAGGTAGATGTGAGCTATTTATAACCCGGTACTTTGCCGGCAAATCGTGGCAAGGTGATTGAATGGACAACACCGACGACCAGACTGGACAACGAAAAACGGCGCTTGAGGATAATCCTCATGCGCCTTTGTCACTGGCTGCATTCGTCGCATGTCTCGCCTCTTTCATCGCAATCAATGCCC
>JBPCWJ010000449.1:0-3126 GCA_051009635.1 Rhizobiaceae bacterium | reverse complement strand
GAATGAGCATTGCCGGAATCATCATCCCACCAAGCATACCGGTTGTTGTCAGCACGATTTCCGGCACGGTCACACCTGTTGCCACAACGGCAATTACGCAAATCACAGCATAAATAAGAGGTTGTTTGAACAGGAAAGAAAACTGGTAGGAACCCGCCGTAACCGAAGCGCCTACCGAATGTTGCAGCAAGGCGATAACAAAGAAAAACGAAACTCCGAGATGAAGATTTTCTTCACCAAAGGTCAGCAACACGAGCGGAAGGCCAACATTTCCTGAATTCGGCATGATAAGACTTGCCAGATATGTATTGATCGACCCGCCAAATATCTTCAGAAAGATTACGGCTATCGATGCAGAAATGGCGACACAAAGAGCAGCCGCGCTTGCCATCAACCAAAGGCTTTCCTGGTCGATGTCAGCAGCGGTCAATTTGGAAAATATTAGCGCCGGTGTTGCTACCAGAATGGTCACCAGGCTGAGCGTCGATGTGTGAATACCCAAACTTGACCGGCCCAGAATATAACCAATTGCCGTGATGATGATCACCGGAGCCAGAACATTCAAAATCTGAATGAACATTCAGTCTAGCCTTTGCAGGTTCGGTTTCGGCTGCGCAAACACAACGGATATTCTGGGGAGTACTTGCCGGGCTTCAGGAGCTTGCCAGTTTTTCACCATTCAGGGTCCAGTTTTCAATTACTTTTGTTCCGGACTCACGAAGCATTTTCGAGACCGCACAATGTTCCTTCAATTTCTCTGATACCGCAATCGCGCCTTCTCGCGGCCCGCTATAGGTGACATCAATATCCAGTACCACTTCCGGAAAGGGAACGTCTATGGGCTTGATAAGCCTGGTGCCATGACTGTCCATGGTTACATTGATGTCGATTTTCATATCCTCAAAAACAACACCATTGGCTGCTGCAAGCTTGTTTGAAATAACATGCGTGCAACCCAAAAGACCGACAAAAACATACTCTACCGGCATTGGCCCGGTATCGGTGCCACCTCTGGCAATTGGTTCATCTATTGTGCAGGATTTGCCACGCGCTGTTGCTGTCGACTTCGTGGTGGTTTCGTGGCCCCCATTGATGTTGAATTTCCAGATTGGTTTTTCTCGAATAGCTACCATTCCTGCTCCAGCCATGATTTCCCGGGTTTTTTGTAGTGTGGCGTTGGGCGGCTCATAGACCTGTACTCAAGCCATCCAGTTTTCAAGCTTCTCAGGCCTTCAGAAATGCCTGAACTCCGGCCGCAAACGCATGTGGTTGTTCTAGATTTGAAAGATGCGCGGCACTTTTCAAAATCAGGATTTCGGCTCCACTTGTCCTGTCTTTCATGTCCTCCATGACGGCGACGCTCGCAGCCAGGTCAAATTCTCCAACTACGTAGAGCGTGGGGCATTTAATGCCTCCCAACCGCGGTAGAATATCGAGGCCCTGCAAACATCTGGCCACACCTACATAGCCATCCCTCGTTGTTTCCAGGATCATCGAGCGAACCATTGCCAGAACATCCAGATTTGCAGGATCCTGCAAAAAACCTGCGGTAAACCAGCGCTCCAGTGTCGGCTCGCATACTGCCCCAAGTCCACCTTCATCAAGGCGGGCAATGTTTCCATCCCAGATGGCTTTGTAGGCATCAGGCGCATCCGACCTGGCATCACAGCAAACCAGCCGGTTTATTCTGCCGGGATGGGTTATCGCCATCTCCATTCCTGTCATGCCGCCGAGAGAGATTCCCACGAAATCAGCGCGTTCAATCTCCAACGCATCAAATAACGCTATTAAATCACCTACCAGCATATTGAGATTATATGGCGCGCTGGCAGCTCCGCTTTTGCCATGTCCTCTTATGTCATATCGCAGAACACGATGGCTTTTTGTCAGGGACGCCAGCTGTGCTTCCCACAATCTCACATCAGTCGCCAGGGAATTTGACAGGACAAGCCAAGGTCTGCCTTTTTCGCCATCAACTTGATAAAACAGGTTTGTGCCATCGGGAGCCGAAACTTCCCCAAAATATCTTTCACTCACCAGCTTCAACCCCCTATTGCAGCGTTGATTTTTGGCATGACTTGTTCGGCCATCAAGATCATTGATTGCCGTCCCAACTCGTAGTCCGACCAATCATGACCGGCATAGACAAGGTTGCCGAAGGGGCCCACTTCTTCCCTGAATTCAAGTATCTGCTCTGCAACGCTGGACGGGTCGCCGTGAATTACCAAACGGTCCAGAACATATTGAAGTGTAACATCATCATCCGGCATTTCCTGATCTTCCTTGAAAAGATTCAGGCGCCCACCCTTGCGCAACTTTGTGTATAGCTGGCTGTAATAAAGTACATAAGGACTGTCTGGATCACAGGCATAGCGCCGGGCAGTTTCTTGATCCCTGGCAACACAAATATTTTTGGCAACCCGCCAGTTCGCTGGATCAATCTCCCTTCCGCCCTCTTCACATCCTTCACAATAGTTTGGCCAATGGGTCGCTACCCATTTGGGCAAAAGGAAATTAGCCGAAATCGGGTCCCAACCCCGCGCCGCCATCGCGGTCACCCCTTTTGAATAGGGTGCGACCGCTGTCCCGACGATTGGCGGATGCGGCTTTTGATATGGCGGGATGATCGTACCCTGGCCAATCTCGGGCATCATGGTTTTCTCGGTTGAAATTGAGTAATAATCCCCAGTCAGATTGTACGGCGCTTCACTCTCCCAGATTTTCAGCACCATATTGATACATTCAACGAACATGGCGTTGCGGTCTTTTTCCAGATTGCCAAATACCTCGGCATCCGACAGCAGGCCGCCTGGCGATATCCCGAAATTCAGACGGCCTTCAAGCATATGGTCGAGCATGGCAACTTCAGCAGCCACTCTCGCCGGATGGGAGTTCGGTAGATTGACCGTACCAGTACCCAAGCGGATGTTTTTGGTCTCGTAGGCGAGGCTCGCAAGAAAGGCCACGGTGGAGGTAATGTTCTCGGCGAGATCTGTCGTATGCTCGCCGCAATAAGCTTCTGCATATCCCAATTTGTCGGCAAGGATGAATGCTTCACGATCTTCACGCAGACATTGCGTTACCGATTTACCTAGCGGGTGAATCGGCATTGTAAAAAAGGAAAGC
>JBPCWJ010000448.1:0-2692 GCA_051009635.1 Rhizobiaceae bacterium | reverse complement strand
GTTGGATGCCATTGAGCACTCGGTGACCAACAGAACCTTGGCGCCCGGTTTGCGGCCTCGCGCATATTCGATCATGCCTGCGGTAGAGCCGGTATAGTCAGCTACTTTCACCACGGAAGGCGGGCATTCAGGGTGTGCAATTATCTGGATTTCGGGATCGGCATCACGATAGGCAAGTAGTTCCTCTGCGGTGAACCGCTCATGAACTTCGCAGTGCCCCTTCCATGTGAGGATTTTCTTGGAGGTCTGTTTGGCAACATTTTGCGCAAGAAATTCATCAGGGATCAGTAGAACCGTATCAGACTCGAAACTTTCTACGATCCTCACCGCGTTGGAAGAGGTACAGCAGATGTCACTTTCGGCCTTCACATCTGCCGAAGTGTTGACATAGGTGACGATCGGAACACCGGGATAACGTTCACGAAGCAGGCGTACATCCGCTCCAGTGATGGATTCTGCGAGGCTGCATCCGGCCCGCATGTCGGGTATCAGCACCGTCTTCGATTCATTGAGGAGTTTGGAAGTCTCCGCCATGAAGTGAACGCCGCACTGAACAATGATTTCCTGCTCCACCTGTTCAGCTTCGCGTGCCAATTGAAGTGAATCGCCGCGGAAATCGGACACACAATGGTAGATTTCGGGTGTCTGGTAATTATGCGCCAGGATTACCGCATCACGCTTTTTCTTCAGCTTGTTGATCCAGTAAACGTAAGGCGCATGTACCGGCCATTCGATTTCGGGAATGTGATGCTTGACCAACTCATAAAGATGAGCTGTTTCCTGTTCGATTTCCCTGGTATAGGTCAAATCGGGCATTGGCAGAACGCCAAATCGATCCGCTGCGGTCAAAGGTTGGATGACCGAATTCTCGTTATGGCCGTGGTCTAGATTGGCGCTCATTTCGCCCTCCCGCATCACTTCTCACGGTTATTATACTCATTTTGAGTATAAGGGTGTTCCAAAAATATGCCCGGCTCGACCGGACAAGAGAAACTTATGCTCACAACAAACATAATTCAAGTGCGAATAGGGAAACAAGGCCAAATGCCGCATGAATTTCCAGGTTTCCAATCTTGTATAGGTAAATATCAGCGAAGGGCCGACCAGAGTTAAGGTCAAAAATGTTGAACTGAAATTCTGGATAATTGGTTTCCCAGGGATAATTTGTGCTGATATTGGTTGGATTGCCAAAAACAAGGGCCTGCAATGAACGAGAATACAACCTCCCCCAAAGGCCAGCTGCCCTGGATGATTGTCATACCGGGATGCATCATTGCATTATTGGCATTCGGTCCTCGTTCAGCCATGGGATTTTTCCAGATCCCGATCATTGAAACCAATGGCTGGGACCGGACGACGTTTGGATTGGCCATTGCCATTCAAAATATTTGCTGGGGCATTGGCCAGCCGATTTTTGGTGCCATTTCAGATAAATACGGAACCGGCAGGGTTCTAGTTCTCGGTGGCATCTTCTACGCGCTGGGCCTTTATGGCATGTCGATCGCCGATACGCCCTTTCTGCTTCATTTCACAGCTGGTATTCTCGTTGGTTTGGGTACTGCGGCAGGTTCATTTGCAATCATCATGTCGGCATTTGCCCGAAATGTACCTGATGAAAAGCGAATGATGGTTTTTGGAATTGGCACTGCGGCCGGTTCCGCAGGCATGGCGCTATTCTCTCCGCTTTCGGTGGCCATGATTGACGCACTCGGTTGGCAACAAGCCCTGATATGGATGGCGGCATCAATGCTGATCATACCATTGCTGGCCTGGAATCTCAGGGGTAGCGCCAAAAGCGGAACCTATTCGAAATTGGAAGACGACCAGACCGTTTCCGAAGCAATAAAGGAAGCCTTCGGCCACCAAAGCTTCAATCTGCTGACTGCCGGTTTTTTCGTCTGCGGATTCCACGTTGCTTTCATTACCGCGCACTTCCCTGCCTATATCAGTGATATCGGTCTGGAAGCCAAATGGGCGGGCTGGGCGTTGATGCTTATTGGGGGTTTCAATATTGTAGGCTCCCTTGCATCCGGCATCCTTGGACAACGCTATCCCAAGCCAAAATTTCTGACCCTCATTTACGTGCTTCGTTCTTTTGCCATCATCTGTTTGTTGCTTCTGCCGCAAACACCGACGATGATTATCATCTTTGCGTGCGCAATGGGGTTATTGTGGCTCTCCACAGTACCGCCGACAAACGCACTTGTGGCGGTCATGTTCGGAACCAAGCACCTCGGCTTACTGGGCGGCATAGTATTCTTTTCCCATCAGGTTGGTTCATTCCTGGGTGTTTGGCTGGGTGGCTATCTCTACGACATCTATGGATCATTCGATATTGTCTGGTGGCTTGGCGTTGTACTTGGTCTGGTAGCTGCCATTCTGCATTGGCCAATCAAGGAAGCCCCTGTAGATCGGCACGCCCAAACTTCGATCCAATAGTAAAATTGGGTCGATTTTCAATATTGCCAAGCACATTTCAGGCACTACCTTCAAAAGTATAGATCAACTGGAGTTGCTGCAAAGCTATACAAGTGATCTGATTTTACATGATCAATTAGGGTCAGGTCCCACTAAATTTTTGAAAGGTTAGTTCCCATGAACGAGATGACGCCGATCCGCCGCAAAACCGCGAAGGATTTCCCTCAGGAATTACTTGACCTTTATGACTATTATGCCCACGGCAAAATCAGCA
>JBPCWJ010000447.1:0-2601 GCA_051009635.1 Rhizobiaceae bacterium | reverse complement strand
GAATAATCTACTTCATGATTTTCGGCCGTTGGGTTTTGCCAGATGAGCAGAAGGATGGCGATGCAACCAGCGGACAGTCCATGAAGGACTATCTGAAAAAGATCTACGGGCTGAAAACCGACATATTCGAGATCACGATACCTGAGGGACACCCCGTCGTCGGACTGACATTCGATGATGTAATCCAGAAATATCATATTTACATCATCGGGAGTGCCTATCAGGGCAAAACCTGGTTTGCTCCGGTTATTCAAACCGAGATTACTGCACCGTGCCGACTGGCTGTTCTTGGCAGAAAAAAAGAGGTCCTTCACATGGTGGAGGACGCAGGTTTCATCCTTCACGACAAGCTCGACGTATTTGCCGAAGATTACGCGCCGACCAAATCGGGCGTTGCTGAAGTCGTAATTCCTCCCAATTCCTCGCTGATCGGAAAATGCGCCCATGATGTGGTTTTTCGCAAAACCTACGGCGCCAGCATGCTGGCGATCCATCGCGGTGAGGAGACACTGAGTCTTGTCGCCACCGAGGATCATGAACCGACCCAGATTGGCGAGGTTCCGTTTCACGCCGGCGATACGCTTGTCATTCTGAGCACGTGGGAAGCGCTGACACGCTTGTCACAAAATCGCGATTTTGTGGTCGTCACTACCGACTATCCGCAAGAGAAACTTCGACCGACAAAAGTTGGCTGGGCACTGTTCTTTTTCGCAATTGCACTGGGGCTGATCCTCTTCACGGATTTGCGCCTGTCACTGTGCCTGCTTACTGGCGCAGCCGGAATGATATTGACCGGCGTTCTCGATATAGACGATGCCTATGGTGCGATCAGCTGGAGTACGGTCTTCTTGTTGGCAAGTCTAATCCCGCTTGGGCAGGCCGTGCAAACTACGGGTACTGCTGCATGGATAGCACAGCAAATTCTGCTTCTTCTTGATGGTTGGCCACTATGGTCTCTGCAAGCTGGCATTGCGGTTCTGGCAACCGTATTCACTTTGATCATGTCGAATGTAGGGGCCACTGTCCTACTGGTTCCCCTTGCTGTATCCATAGCCGTCGCCGCTGGCGGAAATCCTGCGCTGTTCGCGCTTACCGTCGCAATATCAACATCGAATTCATTTCTGATTCCAACCCACCAGGTAAATGCCCTGATCATGGGGCCGGCAGGCTACAAGGTAACCGACTTTATCAGGAGCGGCGGGATAATGACTATTTTGTTCCTGGTCGTTTCGCTCATTGTGATGAATCTGGTTTTTTAGGACGCTTCTTCATTCGCTCAAACGACTGAAGAAGCTCACGTCCTGTATCAAAGAAAGCATCCTCACCCACCAGATCGCTGACACCATATTTGTCCAGTTCAGTTTTGACGGATGGTTCAACCATGACAAAGGTCAGCCTGATTCCGCGTTCCTTCAAATAGTTGCACATGGCTTTCAGGGCCTGACCTGCGGAATAATCCACATCGTCAATTGCCGAGGCATCAATACAAAAACAACGGACTTTCGGCTTTACCCGATTGACGAGAGATGTGACCTCCTCCTGAAACACCTGGGTATTTGCGTAATACATGCTGTGCGAGAAACGATATACCAAAAGGCCAGGTTCAAATTCCGCCGGATCCGATACTGGCCGCGCATGCCAGCCTTCACCATCAGAACGCACAATGACCGAATTTTTGGGTCGGTAGCCACGGCGCGTATGGTTTATCAGAGATAATGCCATTGCCCATAATATTCCCTGCTCGACGCCTACCACCACGACAATCGCAGCGGTGGCGACAGCTATCCAGAACTCGGAGCGCGCCTGCGCGAAAATCTTTCGCAAGTTCCTAAGGTCGATGAGATTGATCCCGATCAGGAAGACGATTGCCGACAAGGCCGCATCCGGCATCAGTGCCAGCGGCCCGGTCAGGAACAAGATCGTCAACAAAACGATGACTGCAGTCGTCAGCTGGGCAAGCTGGCTGCGCCCACCCGCACTATCGACCATTTCTGTTTTGGTCGGACTGCCATTGACCACAAATGTCCCGGAAATTCCCGCGCCCAGATTGGCAAGACCCAGCCCGACCAGATCTGAATTTTCGCTGAACTTTTCCCCATAGCGGGCCGCATATGCGCGTGACGTCGCTGCGCTTTGAGCCAGTATCACCATGAAGATGGACAGTGCCGTCGGCAGTAATTGCCATAACAGCTTCCAACTCCATGCCACATCCGGAATTCCGATCCTGGGCAGCTCGCCATCGATATTGCCAAGCACGCCAACCCCGAGAGATTTCAGGTCGAATACCGAGCTTGCAACTATTACCGCAACGACCGCGATAAGAGGTCCCGGAATACGCTTCGACAGTTGGCGGCACCCTATAATCAACACCAGAACCGCCAGCGATACCGCTGTCGTGTAACCGCTGACAGTGCCCAGATTTCCTGCAGCATCGTTCAATTTCAACAGTGTGTTGTTTCCACTTGCTTTGATCCCGAATAGTTTCGGCAATTCACCAAGGGCAACCTGCAATCCGACACCGGTCAGAAACCCAACCAGTACCGAGCGGGATAAAAAATCAGCCAGAAAACCAAGATGCACAATGCGGGCAAGGATCAGAAG
>JBPCWJ010000446.1:0-6068 GCA_051009635.1 Rhizobiaceae bacterium | reverse complement strand
CCATGACGGAGGTCCTGACTGGTGGAATCCGATAGAGGCAAAAACACTGATCGCCGGTTCCAGTGACCCGCTCCAGGAGCAGGTACTGCATTTTGCCCGTGTCATCCGGGGAGAAGAGGAACCCGTCGTCTCCGGCGTTCAGGGATTACGATCCCTTCAAGTGGTTGAGGCAGTTCAACGCGCTGCAGATACCGGCAAGGCCGTTGAGATTGAACCCTTGCAACTGGCTGAGATCGCGGGATGACACTTATGCGGCGAACCCACCATTTGGTTTTTTTATCCAATATTGGAACTTGATTGCCGTACAACAAGCTTTACCGGGGCCAGATCACGAGCAGGTGGTCGAACTCCTGACTCCAGCCATTCCAGCATTTTCTCGGCGGATCTGCGGCCGAAACTCCCTACATCACATCGAACTGAAGACAGTCGCGGGAAAACCAGGGCGCATTCCTCGATATCATCAAATCCGACAATTCGAAAATCACTGCCAACAGTGATTGGTGTCTGCGCAAATCCCGCAAGCATGCCAAGCGCAACCAGGTCATTGAAGCAAAGGGCTGCATCCACCTCCGGATGGTTCTTTATCAAGGTTGCTGCCGCATCGCGCCCAAAGGTCCGGGTCGGCCTGCCAAAGATCTGGATCGGTTCCTGGCCGAGCTGCTCCATCAGCTCCAAATAACCGGTCATCCTTTCCAGCGCTACCGGATGATGCTCGAGCCCGCCAACGAAGGCGATTCTTCTAGCTCCGATATCGGCCAAATGGCCTGCAGCTAGCCTGCTTCCTTCCACATAGTCCAGGGAAGCAAAGGGAAACAGTTCGGTCCGCTCATCGATGATACGCAGGACCTGCATGGCGGGAATGCCGGCGCGCTCGATTTGTTTGAAGATCGCGCCATCATCACCATAGGCCGGTGAAATCAATAGCGCGGAAACACCGTGCTCGATCATCGATCCAATTACCTGAGCCTGTATTTCAGGATCTTCATCGGAGTTTGCGACTACGGTAACAAAGCCCGAATTTGCAAACGTCATCTGGGCGCTGGTCGCAAATTCGGTGAAGAAGGGATTACGCATGTCGTTGATGACGAGACCGATCAAACCGGCTGAAGCACTTCGCAGATTGGCAGCAGAGCGGTTATAGACATAGTTGAGTTCACGCATCGATTTCTCGACGAGTTCGCGCGTTTCACTTTTGACTAACGGACTATTCTGGAGAACGAGAGATACCGTAGATTTCGAGACACCCGCCTTGCGGGCAACATCGATTATGGTTGGACGTTTTCCATTCATCTCAACATCAATTGATCCCGTTATCAGCGCGGATCATGTCCGCAGCCTTTTCTGCGATCATGATGGTCGGCGCATTGGTGTTGGAAGAAACGATCGTAGGCATGATCGATGCATCCACAACCCGCAATCCGTCCATCCCGTTCATTCGCAGGCGTATATCCACAACTGCTTCCTTGTCGCTACCCATACGGCATGTTCCGGAAGCATGGTGCGAAGTTTTCGAATGTTCACAAATAAAGTTGTAATAATCCTCATCCGTCTTCACATCGGGTCCCGGCAATCTCTCGGCCAGAATGAACGGCTTCAAAGGTCCCTGTGAAAGGATATTTTGGGTCAGTTTCAGTCCCTCAATCGACAACTCACGGTCGCGCGGGTCCTGCAAATAATTGGGATCGATAAGTGGTGGAGCCGCCGGATCGTCGCTCTGCAACCGGATTGTGCCTCGCGAGCGTGGTCGCAGATAGCAGGAGTTCAGTGTGACCCCGCCTTGCGGCATTGCGGCAACACCGTGTTCGATTCCCGTACCGAGGCCAAGATGGAATTGGACGTCCGGGGACCGTGCCTCAGGATCGGCGTACCAAAAACCGCCGGTTTCAAACAGGGAGGAGGCGACCGGTCCTGTCCGTGAGAGCAGATATTGCAGCCCCGCCAAAGCCGAAAGGTGAAGCTTGGCAAAGCGATCATAGGTATGCGGACCTGAGACCTCGCAAATGCAATAAAGGTCCAGATGGTCCTGAAAGTTCTCGCCTACTTGCGGCTGGTCGTGGACCATGGAAATTCCCAGGTTGGAAAGATGGTCCGCCGGGCCGATCCCCGAGAGTTGCAGCAATCTGGGCGACCCCACCGCACCGGAAGACAGGATGACTTCAGAGGCGGCCGTCAACAGCGTGCCATCGACAAGCTCCACGCCGGTTGCCCGGCCATTCTCCGTTGTCAGCCGGCGCACCTGAGCACCAAGCTTGACCGTCAGGTTCTTCCGATTGCGATTGGGCGCAATATAGGCCATGGCGGCTGACGAACGCCGCGCATTTTTTTGTGTCAGCTGGTAGTAACCGGCCCCTTCCTGCTCTTCGCCTGTCAGGTCATGGTTTCGTGGAATGCCAAGTGCTGCGGCTGCTTCAAAATATGCTTCGCAAATCGGCAGTGGCGATATCGGTTGGCTAACCCCAAGCGGCCCACCCTTTCGATGGTATTTGTTTTCGAAGGTATCGTTGTCTTCCGCTTTCCTGAAATAGGGCAGCACATCTTCATAGGACCACCCCTCACACCCTTGCTGGCGCCATTCGTCATAATCAAGAGCATTTCCGCGCGTATAGATCTGGGCGTTGATTGCCGATCCGCCACCTATCACCTTTGCCTGGGTGTAGCGGAACACCTTGTTCTGCATGTGCTTCTGCGGAACCGTATCCCAACCCCAGCTTCCAATGCCCTTGGTCATTTTCGCAAAACCGACAGGTAGGTGGTAAAACGGGTGCCGGTCACTGCCGCCCGCCTCCAGCAACAGAACATTGACATCCGGATTTTCCGAAAGCCGGGCGGCAACGGTACATCCGGCTGATCCGCCACCGACAACGATAAAATCATATCCGTTTTTCATCGCTCTGCTTTCAAAGCTGACCTGATCATGCGCCCAATTCCTTCTTGATCGTATTGCCGGTTCGCAGGGCCATTGCGGCAACCGTCAACGCAGGATTAACTGCTGCTGATGTCGGCAGGCATGCAGCGTCAGTTACAAAAAGATTATCGTGGTCCCATGATCGGCATTGCGGATCGAGCGCCGAATTTTCCGGATCCGATCCTATGCGCACCGTGCCGCATTGATGCGACGGCACCCGTCCGTCAAACAACCTGGACAGGACAACGGGGAAACCGGCAGAACGTAATGCTGACTTGATCTTTTTCACCAGACGGTGATGGGCGGTCATGTTCGACCGCCGCCAGATCAGCTGGATGTCTTCACCGTTCAGAACAACCCGGCTTTCGGGATCAGCCAGGTCCTCTGAAATTGCATAGAGATCGAGTGCGTGACCGGATATATATCGAGCAATCGGCATTGGCAGGGATGGAACATTTGCATTCAGAATATCGGGAACCACACGCCCAAGAAGCTGAATATTTCCAAGTGGAGATCCACCATTTCCGTCTGAAAGATACCAGTCATTTATTCCGAACGTCTTCTGATAGACGGAGTCATTTTTGAACCTTGGATCGATGGCAATCAACGCGCTGGCATTGTGGTTCATGAAACAACGGCCAACCTGATCCGATGAGTTTGCAATTCCGCTGGCAAGCAATAATGCAGCCGACTGCACCGCCCCGGCACATAAGGCAACATATTTCGGTTTGAGATGGTGCGCCTCACCGTCCTTCTCATAGACCACTTCACTAATGCGGTTGTTTTTTCCAAACGTCTTCAATCCGGTGACGCGCGCATTTGTAATGAGCTTTACGTTTTTATGCGCAAGTGCGGCCTTGAGGCCCACGGTTTCAGCATCCATCTTGCCGCCGCAAGTATCGGGATATCCGTCCCAGCCGGTATTACCACCTTCAAGCCATTTCTGCAGATCAACACCCAGCGGCAGGGAAAATGTATTTACCCCTACTCCCTGAAGTCGTTCCCTGACCAAAGCGATTGGTGGCTCATCCGGCACGGGGGGAAATGGATATTCACCTTTGTGAGGCGGCTCTGTCGGATCACCACCAACCTTTCCACGCACCCGGTAGAGTATTTCTGCCTCATCATACCACGGAGCCAACTCGTCATATCGGAACGGCCAGGCCGGTGAAATGCCATCAATATGTTGCATTTCATCAAAATCCTCGGCCCGATACCGGATCAGGACCGCCCCATAAAGTTTCGAATTCCCACCGACATGGTAATAGTTTCCGGGCGCAAATCGGCTGCCATTTTCGTCCAGCCATTTCTCATCTGAAACAAAGGCACTATTGCGGAAGATGCGGTTCGGATCGCGCGCTGGTGCATCCTTGGGGATGTATTCACCCCGTTCCAATATGACGATTTCAGCCCCGGTGTCCGCCAATGATGCGGCAAGGGTCGCACCGCCCATACCGCTACCGATAATGACGATGTCCGGCGATGACTTTTTGCCAGGCATTAGTCGATCCGATTTTCGGTCTCAGGATCGAAACAAACGGCTTTTTCCATGTTGATCGCAAACGGGAATGTTTCCCCCGCTTTCACATCGACATCAGCTCGAAACCTGCCCGTAACCTCCTTGCCGCCCAACAAGCTGACGACAAAAGTATCGGAACCTGCCGGTTCGGTGACCTCTACATTGTTTTTGATCTGGTGGATGGATTTCGAGTTGCGATCGGCCCCATCCACATCGGTAATCGCCTCCGGCCGGATACCCAGGATGATGTCGCGTCCATTATGTTTTGACATTGGACTAGCTGCGGGGAATGGTAGCGTAGCCGTCTTGCCACCGGCGACCTCAACCTTTGCTGCAGCCTTGCCCTTTGTTACAGCGACTTTCGCCGGAAACAGGTTCATTGAGGGTGAACCCATGAAACCCGCAACAAAGATATTGGCCGGATTGTCGTAGATTTCCTTTGGTGTTCCCAATTGCTGAACATGACCACCGAACATCACGGCAATGCGGGTGGACAAGGTCAACGCCTCAATCTGGTCGTGAGTTACATAGACGATCGTGGTTCCGAGCTTTTGATGCAGCTTCTTGATTTCAGTGCGCATGTCGACCCGCAGCTTTGCATCAAGGTTCGATAGCGGCTCGTCAAACAGGAACACATCGGGATCACGCACCAGAGCGCGACCCATGGCAACTCGTTGCCTTTGGCCACCTGACAACTGGCCAGGTTTGCGATCCAGGAGTTGTTGGATTTGCAACAGGTCGGCAACATCGGAAACTGCCTTGTCGCGTTGATCTTTCGGAACACCATGCATTTCCAGGCCGAACGCCATGTTCTGCGCGACATTCATGTTGGGATAGAGCGCGTAGGATTGGAACACCATTGCGATATTTCGTTCCGCGGGCCTTACGCCATTCATGGATCGGCCCTTGATTGCAATATCCCCGCTGGTGATGTCCTCAAGCCCGGCGATCATATTGAGCAGGGTGGACTTGCCACAGCCGGAGGGCCCGACCAGAACAAGGAATTCACCTTCTTCAATTGAAATATCGGTCTCGTGAAGCACCTTGACCGGGCCGTAGGACTTTGTCGCATTCTTGATATCGAGAAAACCCATTTGTCTATCCTTTCACGCTACCGGCCATAAGCCCGCGTACGAAATAGCGGCCGGCGATTATGTAGACGAGGAGTGTCGGTAGTGCTGCCATGATCGCCCCTGCAAAGTGGACGTTATATTCCTTCACGCCCGTTGATGACTGGACCAGGTTGTTAAGCGCAACCGTCATTGGCTGGCTGTCAAAATCCGAGAAACTCGCGCCAAACAGGAAGTCATTCCAGATATTGGTAAACTGCCAGATGATGCAGACAACCGCGATCGGCCCTGATGACGGCAACATGATCCTTCTGAAGATTGTAAAGAAGCCTGCACCATCAATCATGGCCGCCCGTACGAGCTCGGTTGGAAACTGCTGATAGTAGTTTCGGAAATAGAGCGTTGAGAATCCGATCCCGTAAACCAAATGGACAAAAATCAGTCCGGGCACGGTTCCCGCAATCCCCATCAGGCCAAGCATGCGGGCCATGGGGATCAACACCATCTGGAAGGGAATGAAGCAACCAAACAGCAATAGCCCGAAGACGATGGTGTCACCCCTGAACCGCCATTT
>JBPCWJ010000445.1:0-18344 GCA_051009635.1 Rhizobiaceae bacterium | reverse complement strand
ATCCTGCACGGCTCCATGCTGACTCATGAAACGGCGTCCAAAAATTACCGAGATAACCGAAACGATAACAAATCCGATGATCTGGGTTTGCCAAACCCAAAAAGCCGATTCAGGCCCCATGGCAAGGGTAATGCTGCCGATTACAAACGCCGAAATACCCAGCCACAGGAAGAAAGTCCCCGGCGCCAATATTTCTAGCCCCATCAAGATGACGGCCAAAATCCACCAGTTCCATGGGCCCATGGATTGAATAAAGGACTGGATCATCTTTCCCCGCCTTCCGGATTTTCCGGACGAATGCCTGTTTGTACTTCCGGCCGAACATCCTGCCTTGGCGTCGTTACATTTGGAACACTTGTTGCAGCCGCCTTTGGCCCGCCATTACCAAAAATCTCCTTGGAGATCTCAGCAATACCGGCAACAGACCCGATAACCGAGGATGCTTCCAGCGGCATCAGCACGACTTTTTGATTGCGTGCCGAGGCAATCTTGCCGAGCGCTTCAATATATTTCTCGGCAACAAAATAGTTTATCGCCTGCACATTCCCACCTGATATCGCTTCGGAAACTGCACTCGTGGCATTGGCCTCTGCCTGTGCAAGCCGCTCGCGCGCCTCTGCTTCGCGGAATGCAGCCTCACGCTCGCCTTCGGCATTTAGTATCTGCGCCTGCTTCTCACCCTCCGCCTTGAGGATCTCAGCCTGACGCTGGCCTTCCGCATCCAGAATATTTGCGCGTTTGATACGCTCAGCCTTCATTTGCCTGCCCATGGCTTCAACCAGATCAGCTGGCGGATTTATGTCCTTGATCTCAATACGCGTCATCTTGATGCCCCAGGACGAAGCAGCATCGTCAACAACCCTGAGAACCCGTTCATTGATCGCGTCCCGTTTTGACAAGACCTCATCAAGATCCATGGAACCCATGACCGATCTGATATTGGTCATGGTCAGATTGAGGATGGCATTTTCCAGACCCCGCACCTCATAGGCGCTCCTTGCAGCATCAAGAACCTGAAAAAAGGCGACACCGTCGGCGCTGACAGAGGCATTATCCTTGGTGATGACTTCCTGAGTGGGAACGTCCAGCACCTGTTCCATCATGTTCATCTTCGCACCGATGCGATCAACAATCGGAATGATCAGATTCAAACCCGGATGCAGGGTGGCGACATATTTGCCAAACCGTTCAACGGTGTAATTGTAACCTTGCGGCACCTGTTTGACACTTGCAAACAGCAACATGACAAGCAGTACAACCAAGAGTATAACAACAACATCAAAACCATAAATATCAGGCATGGTCTCTCTCAAAATAATTGGCAACAGGCTGACATTTATAAAGGATCAACTGTCAGCTAACACCTCCGATAGGCCCCCAACCAATTATCAGCCATTCCGGTATAATCGGTTGAGCGATTCGTTACAAATCTAGAAAATTTTAGAATTTGCGATAAGAACTCGCAGATATTCAGCAAATCGGTAAAAATCATATCCAGCCGGATAATTCACGCTCCACGACAGACTGGATCACAGCCATGCCGTCGGGCGAATCATTCAGACAGGGTATGTGCGTGAAATTCTTGCCGCCCGCCTCTTCAAAAATCTCTCCGGCCTCACCGGCAATTTCTTCCAGTGTCTCAAGACAATCCGAAACAAATCCAGGATTAAACACGGCGATGTTCTTCACCCCTTCCCTGGCGAGTTTTTCCACCGTCTCGTCAGTATAGGGTTGCAACCATTCTTCCGGGCCAAAGCGGGACTGGAATGTCGTGATCAGCCTGCCATCCGGCCAGCCCAGCCGCTCCTGCAACAGACGGGATGTCTTCTGGCAATGGCAATGATAGGGATCGCCCTTCTCGAAATAGCTTTTGGGAATACCATGATAGGACGCCAGCACATGGTCCGGCTCAAAATCGATATTTGCCAGATGGGCTTCAATCGACTTGGCCAAGGCGTCAATATAGACCGGATCATCGTGATAGGGTGGTGCGGTACGTATTGCCGGCATCCAGCGCATTTTCATCAGGCATTCAAAACTCTTGTCATTGACGGTTGCCGTCGTGGCTGCCGCATATTGCGGATATAGCGGAAAGATCAATATTCTTTCGCAACCCTGCGCCTGCATGTTTTCGAGCTTGCTTGCAATTGACGGATTCCCGTATCGCATGCCCCAATCGATGATCAGTTGATCATGCTGTGACAAAGCTTCAGCCAATTTTTCGCTTTGGGACCGGGTAAAGGTCCGCAAAGGAGATTCATCAAGCTCATTGTTCCAGATGGTCGCATAGGCTTCCCCGGATTTGCGGGGTCTCGTATTCAGCACAATCCCGTACAGGATCGGATACCACCAGGCGCGGGGCCATTCAATGACACGGCGATCGGTGAGAAATTCCTCCAGATAGCGGCGCATGTTTTTCTTGTCATGACCGTCGGGAGTTCCGAGGTTAACAAGTAGCACACCAACCTTGCCAAATTTTACGGGTGGATGGTCAGGAGGCAGGTGCTGTAACTGGGTTTCCCCTCTTTTCCTGTTGGCCTGCTTCTTCTTGCTTCGCGTCTTTACTGCCACATTCATTCCGCTCGCCAATCTTTATCACACTCGTTTAACGCCAATTGCACCTCTATACGCAAGCGTCAAATGATTGGAGCACCATCAATTTCAATAAAGACTTGCACTTAGCAGAAGAATGCCAAGCAGAAAAACCAGCGTTGCACCTCCTATTTCGATTATTCGATGGATTTTCTCTGCCCGGTCGGTAGCGCCGCCTATATCTATGGCAATGTCTTTCGCCCAGACCGCCAGCGCAGCAAGTGTAGCAACGGTGATTCCCGTTCCAAGGGCCATTGCGAACGTCGATGCTATGCCCGCAACAAAAAGGCCATTCAGAAATGCAAAAGTCAGCACGATAATGGCACCTGTACAAGGTCTCAGTCCAACCGCAAGAATTGCACTCCAGGCCTGGCGTAGACTTAGATCTCCACTCAACATTTCCGGATCTGGTGCATGTGAATGACCACAATGAATGTGACTATGCCCATGTCCTTGGCTGTGACCATGCGTAGGTGCATGCACATGTTCATGCCCGTGCGTAGTTTCATGCGCGAGCGCATGTTCATTTGCAAGAGCGTGGGCGTGCTCATGTTCGTGCTGGTGCGCATGATCATGATCGTGCCCATGTTCATGCTTGCGATCGTGAGAATGATTGTGATGGCTGCGTCCAGTGATTTTCGTGAATAACAGCCAGGCACCCAATGCAGTCACTCCCGCATAGCTGGCGATTTCCAGCCATTTGGTTACATCGCCCTGGCGGATGCCCATCCCGCGAATGACAAACGTCAGGACAAAAATCAGAA
The DNA here is from genome assembly GCA_051009635.1 of Rhizobiaceae bacterium. Classification (GTDB taxonomy): domain Bacteria; phylum Pseudomonadota; class Alphaproteobacteria; order Rhizobiales; family Rhizobiaceae; genus BOKV01. Next base: position 14,988 of record JBPCWJ010000445.1, on the reverse strand, counting down.
TGATGGCAGTCGCCGCCTGAAGAAATGACGCTGCAAAAGCCAGCACGATGCCCCGCTTGGCAGCAACTTCATTGGCCAGCATGAAGGAAGAAATGACCGCCTTGCCGTGTCCAGGTCCAGCCGCATGAAAAATCCCGTAAAGAAAACTCACACCTGCAAGTAGCCAGATATGTTTTCCTTCAGCGCGAACCTGCCTCAATTCCTCTGTCATGAGCCTGTAGAAATCCTGCTGCTGTTGCTGGATCCAGAACAACAATGAAGCAAACGGGCCCTCAGGCTTGATCGCAGGTTCCGGCCGGCCAATTCCAAGGGAATTTTGCGCAACCGCGAGATCGGTCCATAGGAGAAAAGCAAGTGAAATCAGCAACAGCAATATAGCGCTGATTGTCCTTGTCGCAAATACTGTCAGCTGCATTCCAGACCGATCCAGGTTCTCCAATCATCGCCCAGAACCGCGTTCTGGGGATCGGCAAAAAATTGCTCGGTCAAGGTTGCACCACTGGCCATAAGCAAATCAAAGTCAGGCCGGGTAATTGAAACGTCACAAGCCGTGCCGTCACCGGTGATCTGGATTGCGGATTCATCCAGTATGTCCATTGAAACATAATAAGATGGGTCAGAGACGGAAATCCTGAAATCCTTGCTGTCCCCGATCTCAATCGGCTTCTCAAATTTCAATGCAAAAAACATCAGTGCTTGATTGTCTGTAAAATCCACCAGGATGGCGTCCGCCGGAATGAAGGAAAGCTTGCTACTGCCATGCCGGACCTCGGTAAAAAAATCGCTCTCGCCAATTGATTCGGTTACAACCTTGGAAACTTCATCCAATTCGGATGCATCAAGCTTGCCATCGCCATTCGCATCGAAATCAAGCAGAACGGTCGACGAAAACAACTCGTCAAAGCGCCAGACATGACGCAATTCGGTAACAGCGCCATCCTTGTTACGCAATACTTCCAGATTGGCCTCCACAAATACGTGCGGATGAGCGGATGCGCTGATGCCGGTCAAAGCCAAACCCGCAAACGCAATCATTGCGATCGATATCAGCCTGCTAAATCCAGCCATTGCGTATTGTGTCCTTCTGAAAATACGCATCAATTTAGTTGCCTCTTTTGTCGCAGCAATCAGGTAACAAAATGGCGTAACACCGAAAACCTTTATTTCGGGTCAAATTAGTGTGACCTGACCCTGGGGTCAGGACCCTAGCTTTCCTTCCGTCCATTTTGCCGGAACCACTTTGCCATGAAATCCACAAAGACCCGAACCTTCGCCGGAACATGACGACGATGCGGATAGACGGCAAATACTCCGCCACCAGATGGGAAACGGTCTTCCATAAGGCTCAACAGCCTGCCATCCCGTATTTCGCCTTCAACTGAAAACTCAGGTACCATCGTAATGCCAAGACCGGCAATTGCAGCTCTTTTGGCAACTTCCGGACTGTTTACCGATATTGTTGAATTGACCTGGACCGTGATTTCCTTGCCGTCATCATCAAGAAAAACCCAATTATTGCGGCCCTTCCAATTGGTGTCGATAATTGCCGGAAACCGGCCCAATTCGCGGGGGCTGGTTGGCATCCCATGCTGGGCAACAAATTCAGGTGAAGCGCACAAAAACAGCCTGAAATCTGCAAGCTTGCGGGCAATCAGAGAGGAATCAGCCAACCGGGATATTCGAATTGCCACATCGAAACCATCTTCAACCAGATCGACCAACCGGTCGGCCAGATTTACGTCCAGATTAATCTCGGGATATTCCGATGCAAACTCTACAATTGGCAGGCCAATTTCAAGATCGGTCAATGAACGTGGCGCCGATACCCGCAACCTGCCCTTGACGCCTGCTCCAGTATCACGAACCGTTTCCTGCAGGTCGGTAATCCGGTGTATGATATCAAGCGCGGAGTGATAATAGACCTCTCCAACCTCAGTCAGGGAAAATTGCCGTGTTGTCCGGTTGAGCAGGAGTATGCCAAGCTCATCTTCCAGTTCGCGAACATATTTTGACATCAACGCCTTCGAGCGCCCTAGCTTGCGGGCCGCAGCAGAAAACCCCTCCGCATCGACCACATCGATAAAAGCCTGCATGCGCGTCAAATTATCCAAGACCAGCCTCTCGCATTTTATCCGGCTCAAAAGTTGTCAGCATGTCCGACCTGCCATGCCACGCAATGCGATCAATGTCTACGCAGCAATATCAATTACCCCGGCCTCACCGTCTTCTGTACCAAACGTTATGAGAGTGCCGCCGGAGTTCCAGCCAAGCGAGGTTACCGGTGCACTTCCCTCCGGGCGTAACATGACTAGCTTGCCATCGGAAATCCGGACTGCACCCACTATTCCGTTTTCGTAACCGATGGCAATCACATCCTCTCCTGGATGGCATGCCACTTCCGTCACCTTGACCTGGCCCATGGATCCGAGCTCGGCTGGAGCCTTTCCCATGGGTCCATCCTTTCCGGAAAACGGCCAGACAATGGCGGCATTTGCTCCGGAAGAAGCAAGCCATTTGCCGCTTTTGGTGAACGACATGGATTTGACCTTGGACGGATATCCACTCATCCGCATATGCCGGTCATCGGAAAGCCGCCAGCCATGCATTGCATTTTCCTGCATGGAGGAAACCACATACCGGCCATCCGGCGAAAAGATCACGCCTATATGTGCACCGTTCCACTCCAGGAATTGTGAGCCCTGCTGTGTGCTTATCCAGACCAGTTCCACTCCGTTGTAACGTGCAAGTGCCAGCCGCATCCCTTTCGGTGCAAACGCAATTGCCTCAATCGGCCGTTCACTGGTCAACTCTCGAATGATTCCGTGTTCTCCGAAAACCGTTAATTCCTTCGCACAGGCTGCCGCAACCGTACCGGCAGGGCCGCATGCCAGTTCGTCCACCCATCTGGCATGGTTCCCGCGCAATTCTTCTGCTTCGGCACCAGGCCGGAAACGGCAGATTTTTCCATCTTCCCCGCCAGTAGCAAGAAAGGAGGCATCTCGTGCACTGGCGGCCGAGCTTAGTCCATCATGCAAACTTGTGCGGCTTTCACTCCCTTCCAAACTAACGACAGTTCCGTCAGCAAGGGCAAAACACGGTATACCGGCGATAAACCCGCACCACTCGACATATTCCCCCGCTTCAACTTTCGTAATGCTCGGCATGATCAGGCCGCGCAGGCTGCAAAGGTTCTTTCCAGCTTTCCCCGATCGAGATTGCGCCCGATGAAAACCAGCCTGCTTCGCCGCACCTCATCCTCACGCCATGGCCGCTGATGGTCACCCTCCAGGATCATGTGAATTCCCTGCACCACAAATCTGTCGGGGTCATCCCTGAAGGCCAGGATACCCTTGAGCCTCAATATGTCGGGCCCGTCAATTTCCGTGATCTTCTGGATCCACTGGAAAAAACGTTCAGGATTCATTTCGCCACCCGAAAGGGATACCGACATGATTGTCGTATCATGTGTAGCTGCATCCAGATTACTGTGATTGTGGTGATCATGCCCGTGATGATGATCATGCTCGCAATCCGGCCCGCATTCATGGTCATGTTCATGGTGATGATCATCGAACGCCAGAAACTCCGGATCATTCTCTAGAATGCGCTTCAGGTCGAACGACCCCCTGCCCAGAACCGTATCCAGGGAAATATCCGCACGCTCTGCTCGACTAATCACCGCAGCGGGGTTGATGGACCGGATAATGGCTTCGACCTCATCCAGCTCTTCGGGAGAAACCAGATCGGTCTTGTTGAGGATAATAACATCGGCAAACGCTATTTGATCTTCTGCTTCCGGACTGTCTTTCAGCCTTTGGGGTAAATGCTTGGCATCAGCAAGGGCAACAACTGCATCCAGTTGAGCCTTCTCCCGAACATCCTCATCCATGAAAAATGTCTGCGCCACGGGAGCTGGATCAGCCAGACCCGTTGTCTCAACAATTACGGCATCGAAACGACCCTTGCGCTTCATGAGATTTTGAACAACCCGGATCAAATCACCCCGCACTGTGCAACAAACACAGCCATTATTCATCTCGTAGATTTCTTCGTCAGATTCGACAATCAACTCATTATCAATGCCAATTTCACCAAACTCATTCACGATAACGGCATAACGCCTGCCATGATCATCAGACAAAATTCGGTTCAGCAAGGTGGTCTTGCCTGATCCCAGATAGCCCGTGAGTACGGTTACCGGAACCTTGCTATTCTCCGGTTGGTCTAGTTCGGAAGTCGTCATTATTCTCTTCCTGAAATGCTAAAATATACTGCCATATAATAGTCAGCCGGCTGTCGACCAAATCAATATTTCAGTACCGAATGGCGACAATGAAGTTCATGCCGCCAACGTCATTACCACAAAATACCCGACGGTGTTAACGAGCTTGGAACCTGATTGTTCCTACCTTGAAGGAGGCAGGTGAATTCGGATCAAGCCGCCTGATCGAAATGTCGAAACCCTTCTTGCCACGCTTTGTTATGGCCAGCGTCGCCTTGACTCGTTTCTTGGTGTAGATGTCAATGCCATCATATTGCAACAACAGGCTCTTGCCCCGCACGCTTCCTGAAAAATTACTATTATTGACCTGAACAATATTGGCAAAAAGGTTTGCGGTATAACCCCGCCCCTGTGCGGTGATCGATCCATTGATCGGTAGCACAAGCCCGGCAACTGAACAGTTTCCAAGTACTGTCAGACGATTTCCACCGGAAGCCAGACCCATATTGAGCCTGCAGCGAATGGCCTCCTGCGGACTGCTGGGCAGATCCCGTACCAAACCTCTTCCCTGCCAGTTGCCTTCCAGATCCGGAAAGAACTTGTCTGCAGCCAAGGCGCTATAGGTCGCGAACATGATCATCATCGCGCCCGTGAAAATGCCCAGTACAACTCTGTAGGATAATTGAACCGCCACTCTAGCCATCTAACTTCCTCCGTATCCGGCAATTCAAAAAGACGGCAGCCCCAAGTCAGCCTTTTGCAACCGGTATCTCGTTTTCGGCACCCTCTTCACCCTTTTCGAGCAACAGAATGTGCGCAGGTAGTTGAAAAACATCAAATAGGATCGCAAAAATCAACGTCAAAATCATAATCGCTGAAAATAATACGATCACCGGAAGCGAACTGAATAGCATAATCGCAAGTCCGGCCACAAGAATGAGCGTCGTCGACAATACCGCAGGGAACAGCTGTCGAAGAGATTTATCCATTGCTTCCGTGGTCCCAAGCTCTTGCCTGTTATGGGCATATTGGTTGAGCAGATGGATGGAATTGTTGACCGCGATCCCGAATGCAACCGTCAGTGCAACCGTGACAGACATGTTCAGCGGAATTCCCGCCATCCACATGAATAATTCAACGCTGACAACCGGCAGCAGGTTTGGCACCAGACATGCTAGGCCTCTCCTGAATGATTTCGCTGATACCATAATCAGCATGATCGAGATCAATATGGCCGCGATCAGGCTTAAACGCAGATTGTCCATCAGACGAGGCGCCACGACAGCGGAAAGCACAGGAAAACCTGTTATCGCTACATGCTCGCCCAGCCCACGCGCCGCCATTTCCTCATTCAGACTGTTTACCAGTCCGCGCATGACCGCCGCCTCAAGATTGGCGGACGAGAATATCGTAACCAGCGCCTTGTCCCGGTCCGGAGAAATGAATCTGGCAGTCAGATAGGCAGGAAGGGCATCAAGATCGGATTCACTGATCGTGCCGCCACCCTTGTCAATCTCATCACGAAAATCCGCCAGTGAATAAAAGGAACTTGCCGGGAAGATTTCGCCCACGCCTTCAAGGGTATTGTAGAAACGGGAAAGGTTTTCGTCCCCCAGCAGAGGCGCTTCGGTATTCAGCCTCACAATGGCAAATAGTGGCGTGCTTCCCGGATATGCGTCGTCAATGAACTCTTCGCTTTGGGCGACGGTTGATTCAGCCGCCAGATAATCGACCAGCCTGTACCTGCTCTCGATCTGGAAATGTGCCATCAGACCGGCGGTTGCCATTACCAGACCGGCGACAACGACAAGACGCGGATATCTGGAGAGCCAAATTGCAGGTTCGGCAGCCCCCGAAAGCCGCATTGCGCCGATCCCGGGGTTTTTGAAACCGGCGCGTATTGCCCAGTAAATGGCTGTCGGCGTTATGATCAAGACCGCAAACATGCTGGCCAGCATTGCCAGACCACCAACAATTCCAAGCTCCGCCAATCCGTTATTTCCAGAAAGAATTAGTGAGAACAGAGCAACTGAAGTGGTGAGCGCCGACATGACACAGGCTGGTCCCACGAGCTCCACCGCCCGTTTCAGGGCTTCATTCTGCTCAACTCTGTCCTGTTCCAGCCCAAGCCATTTGATTACCATGTGCAGGGTATCTGCAAATACCACCACCACGATAAGCACGGGCAAAATATTGGTCAGGAAGTTAATGTCTATACCTGCCAGCCCCATCCCGCCGAGAAGCCAGACCACAGAGATAAGCGGTGCAGCCACAGTAACCGCAACAGCAACAAAACTTCGGAAAATTACCCAGGCAATGATTGCGCAAAACAAGGCTGCAATTGGAAGGAGCAGCAGGATATCTCCAACTATGCTCTTGATAAGGTCCGACCTTATTGCGGGCTGCCCAGCAATTGTGATTGTCAACCCTTCTGTTTCAAACTGCCTGGCAACCTCACCCAGGCGCCTGACCGTTTCACGGACTTCTGCATCCTGCACAGCATCGGGTTTGACATAAACCACGATTACTGCCGAACCCCCTTCCGGACTGAACAGTGATTGCGAATTGGGAATGTCTTTTTTTAATTGATCAAGTGCCGCAACAACCTGCTCGTCACTGTCAAAAAAAGCCGGCAATGCCGACTGCCAACCGCCGGTGGCATTTTCATAGGTTACCAGTGAAAAAAGCGACAGGACGCTTTCGACTTCTTCTTCAAACTGAAGTTCAAAATGCAGATCGCGATAGGTTTCTATACCCTCGACAGTGCCCAGCGAATCACCGCGCAACAAAATAACGGCGTCATTGTTGAAATTTCGAAAGGACGACAGCAACTCGTCGTAATCAGCGAACTCCTGTGAACCGTCGCGAAGGATATCAATATTTGCCCCTGAATATCCAAGCCGGAACAGGCCTGACACGGCAATCAGACTAATAACCAGCACGAGTATTGTGGAAGCGATCGGCCTCCTCAATGCGGCAATACCGGTTTTCTCCAGACCGAATCCGTTCAGCATGCATTCTCACCCATGAGCAAATGCTCAACATATTTTCCGGCACTTTTGAAGGGAAAGTTTTGTTTATGACCGCTTTTTCGGGAATTCGCTAAACAGGGCCGGATCAAACGCCACCATATCTTCGGCCAGCTTGCATAATCCGCTGACAGAATGTGCAAGCAAAAGCTCACCTTTTTCTGCCGTCGCCAAAGTGGCATTTCCCACCACTCCTGAGGGATTGAGATCCTGCATTTTCCATCCCATCGCATGCGGGCCATAGGCACGCAAATATTTATAATCATTGATGAATTTTTTTTGGTTGCTGGTAAAATCTTCTGCTTTCGTCATGTCAACGAGATCGGGAGACAATGCAAGCATGACAGAAGTTTCGATGTCTCCTCCGTGTATTCCCAGGGCTTTTTCCTCCTCATCAATCAGGCCATCGGGAACACCAAATCGTGTCCAGCTTGTCGCAACACAAAGCATTGGAAAACGTGTTCGCAATTCGGTGGCAACAATGCTCAACAGGGGAGAATTGCCACCATGGGCATTGAGAAACATCAATCTGGTGATTCCCTGTTTGAACAAATTCTCACCAATACCGGTCCATCGCCTTATTGCCTCATCATAGCCAAGAGATTTCGTTCCTTCGTAATCCAGATGTTCCGGAGAATAGCCGACCGGTTCTGCCGGCAGGAATGTAATTGGAAACTCAGCAGGCAACGCATTCGATAACCAGTGCGCAATACCCTCTGCGATAATCAGGTCGGTTTCAATTGGAAGATGCGGCCCATGCTGTTCGGTAGCACCCAATGGCAACACGGCAACCCAGGACCCCGCACCCTCGAACGTCGCGCCCTCTCTCCCAATTTCACTATAATTTCGCGGTGGCAACATCACAGTTTCTCAACAAGCACTTTGGCGATTCTGCCATGTTCCTCACGCAGGCGCTCAGTATCAACATCAAGGGGTAAACCTTCTTCTACCAGCCACTTGCCCGCAACCATTACCTTGTCGGCACGATGAGCACCACAAAGCACCAATGCAGCGAGGGGATCGTCGGCACCGGAAAACCGCAATTCATCCAGCCTATAAAACGAAATGTCAGCCTGCATTCCTGCTTCAAGTTTTCCGATATCTGTCCGGCCCAGACAATTGGCTGAACCCTCCGTCGCCCAGCGCAAGACATCGAGATGGGTTACTTGCGCAGCACCATATTTCAGCCGATTGATCATCAGGGCGTGACGAACTCCTTCCATCAGATTGGAACTGTCATTGGAGGCAGAACCGTCAACCCCTAGGCCGACTGGCGCGCCAGCGGCCTCCAATTCTTTTGTTCTGCAAATTCCCGACGCCAGAACCATGTTCGATGTCGGGCAATGGCAAACGCCCACACCATGACTACCAAGACGCTTCACCTCTTCATCATCGAAATGAATGCCATGTGCCAGCCATGTGCTATTCCCGAGCCAACCGGTTTGCTCAAGATAATCCACGGGCCGGCAACCGAATCTCTCAAGACACCATTCATCCTCATCGTGTGTTTCCCCAAGATGGGTATGGAGCCTGCAACCACATTTCCCGGCCAGTTCCGCAGAACGTATCATTAGTTCCTGCGTCACGGAAAACGGCGAACATGGCGCAAGCGCGACCTGACACATCGATCCTTGTGCGGAGTCATGATATTTCGAAATAACCCGCTCGCTATCAGCCAAAATGACGTCAGTGTCTTGCACGACACTGTCGGGCGGCAGACCGCCATCCTTTTCAGAAAGATCCATGGATCCACGATTCAGCGTAATCCTGATGCCCAGATTAGCTGCTTCCTCGGCCTGAATGTCCATCGCATCTTCAATACCGGAAGGAAACAGATATTGATGATCGCTCACCGTTGTGCAGCCGCTCATCAATAGTTCAGTCAGCGCAAGTCGAGTTGCCAGCCGGAAACTGTCGCGATTTACCACTTTCGACCAAACCGGATAAAGCGCTACCAGCCAGTCAAACAACTCCTTGTTGATCGCATCGCGATGAGCACGGGTCAGCGTTTGATAAAAATGATGATGGGTATTGACCAGCCCCGGCAGCAGGACATGATTCGAAGCATCAAACACGTCGCTGACTTCATCAGATGGAGTCTTGCCTGAAGGGATGGATTCGACGATTCTGCTGCCTTCGACAACCAGCCCGCCGCCCGCATTCCTGGCCAGTACTGCCAGCGGATTTTTTAGCCAGATCCTGCGACTGTTCAAAATGTCCGGCATTCATAATGTCCACAGAGGAAATTTCGCCAGCTGCCCGAAGGTAAATCGGGGAGATGGATAACACTTTTAAATCTATAGCGGCTTTGACATTAGGCGGCAAACAATCTTAGGTTTGTATCATTGGCATGCCGGAAATTGTTTTGGAGATTGTCCCTTTGGCCAAGGATGGAAGTCTGACAGGGAAATTACTGGTCACAGCCCGGCACTGCCGGTCTTTGCGCGCAAATCTGTTATTGGAACTCGGATTATATTCCGGCCAGGATACCTTGTTAAAGAGCCTTGGCGATCAGGATGGTCAGACAATGGGCGAACTCGCTTCCAATCTCGGTGTTCGGCCTCCAACGGTAACCAAAATGGTCACCAGAATGGCCGCCCAGGGATTTATCGAGCGCGTACCCTCCAAGCTTGACAGCAGACAGTTCAATGTATTTCTGACGCCGCTGGGCTCGCAGGCAATAGAGCAAATTGATGAAAACTGGTCGGCCGCCGAAGAAACATTGCTGGCAAGCCTGAAGGAGAAAGATCTGAAGCGGCTAAACAAGATATTGCGAAAGATTCTCAAGCAATTTGATAGCGGAAAAACCGGAAAAAAGGCAAAAGCCAAAACAAAAAGAGCTAAAGATGTATCGACACCAGCCAGCCAGTCCTGATTTCGCAGATTGGCAATCCGCTTGCCTTGCCGGGACATTATATCCTGCAATTCCCGGGAGAAAATAATTTGAGCCGCAAGATCACCCTTTCCACAATTGCCGATAATCTGGGCGTCTCGACGGCAACCGTTTCACTCGCGTTGAGGGACAGCCCGCTCGTCGCGGATATTACCCGCGACAAGATCAAGCAATCAGCTGCCGAGCTTGGCTATATTTACAACCGCAGGGCAGCAAGCCTTCGGACATCAAGATCAGGCATCATTGGGGTCATGGTCCATGACATCATGAATCCCTTCTTCGCCGAAATCCTGAAGGCAATCGAAGGTGAACTGGGCCAAAGCCGGCAGACATTCCTGCTTTGCAACCACAACGATGATCTAGAGATCCAGACAAATTTCATCCAGACACTGCTCCAGTTCGGTGCCGACGGTGTCATCATTTCCCCCACGATCGGAACCCGGGCAGAAGATATAGAGGCAATTGAAAACAATGGTCTTCCGGTGGTGATGATCGCACGCTGGGTGGAAGGTTCATCGGCGCCGGTTTTTCGTGGCGATGACCGCAAGGGCATATTTATTTCAACCAGCCATTTGCTTGAATTGGGCCACCGGGAAATTGCATTCATTGGGGGCCTTCGCGAAACATCCACCGGACGTGACAGGCGCGAGGGATATTTAAGCGCAATGCACAAGGCAGGCATAGAGCCACGCAGCGAATTGCAGATTGGGTCCGAAGCGACACGCAAGGCAGGTTATGACCGTGTACGGGCAATGTTTGCCGAAGGCATCAAGCCTACCGCCATTGTCTGTTTCAATGACCTCGTGGCAATCGGCGTCATGAGCGGGCTTCGTTCCATTGGGCTTGAAGCTGGTGTGGATGTCGCAGTAACGGGATATGATGACATTGCCGAGGCCGAAATTACCTCGCCCGCCCTGACGACAGTCTGGAACGGTCAGCAGGAAGCTGGCCGCTTGGCTGCACGCAGCATGATCGCCATACTGTCAGGCAACCCGCCTCCGCGCGAGCGCGTATTGATCGAACCGCAATTGAGGGTTCGTGAATCAACCTGCTCACCTAAAACGACAAAGTAACAACAGATCCGCTAAAAACTCGGTGGTTGATCATCGCCTCGCGTCGCTATGCGGATTTCTTCCAACGTTTTGATTTGCATTTCTTCGTCATCGAAATTGGAAGGATCAAGCCAGGCTTTGAATGCCGCGCCGATTACCGGCCAGTCCTTATCGATCATCGCAAACCAGGCAGTGTCCCGATTCCGACCGCGCGAAATTATGTGTTGGCGAAATACACCCTCAGATTCAAATCCCAGCCGGATTGCTGCCCGTTTTGATGGCGCATTTTCATTGTGGCACTTCCACTCATAGCGGCGATAACCCAGTTCCTCGAAAACATGCCGGGCCAGCAAATATTGACCTTCGGTCGCTGCAGGTGTTCCGGCCATCTTCTTTCCATGGGCAATTGCGCCGATCTCGACAACTCCGTTGGCGGCGTCATTACGCATATAGTTTGCCATCCCCATAATCTGACTGCTTTCCTGATCGACAAAGAGCGCGGTTTTGTATGATCCCTGTACCTTCTCCAACCAGTCATAGAAGGAATCAGCATTGGTAAAATTGGGAACCGGAAAATAGCGAATGTAGTCATTGGCTTCCGGCCCCCCAAGCGCCTGCCACAATTCGTGGCCATCTGCGCGATCCGATAACGGCCTGACTTGCACATATTTCCCCTTTGCTTCAGGGACATATACTTCAGGACACCCTTTCCAGTTGGAAAAATCCTCACTCATCAGCCTTGCTCCATGCCAAAAACTGCCGCAAAAAGACTTCAACAGATACCCAAGTTCATAAGCACCCACCAATACACTGTGTTTTCGTGTTTGTGACCTCTCTTGTGAGGAGAATTTCCAATGCTGAGACCGATACAGGGATTTGACCGAATTGGGGAGGAGAACGCTTTTGCAGTTCTTGCAAGAGCTACCGAACTTGCCGCCCAGGGCCGTGACATCATCAATCTGGGCATCGGCCAGCCGGATTTCTCCACTCCTCCGCATATCGTGGAAGCGGCGGTAAAAGCCCTGCGAGATGGTCATCACGGATATACACCCGCCAATGGCATCCTGCCATTACGGGAGGCAGTGGCCAGAAGAACGCTGGAGATGACTGGCGTCGAAACCTCGCCGGACAACGTAATGATCATGCCCGGAGGCAAGGTTACAATGTTTGCTGCGATTTTGATGTTTGGCCAGCCGGGCGCGGAAATCCTCTATCCTGATCCGGGCTTCCCCATCTACCGCTCAATGATCGAATTTACCGGCGCAAAACCTGTCCCGATCCCGATCCGCGAAGAAAACAGTTTCGCATTCTCGGCCGATGAAACCCTGTCCCTGATCAATGATCGGACAACACTTGTCATCATCAATTCTCCGGCAAATCCCACCGGAGGTGTTACCCCGCGAGCCGAAGTCGAGAAATTTGCGGCAGGCATGGCAAACCATCCCGGTGTAGCCATACTGTCCGATGAAATCTATGACGTGATGACCTATGATGGCGAAGAACATGTTTCACTCCTGACCTTCCCCGATCTGCGCGACCGCCTGATCCTGCTCAATGGTTGGTCAAAGACCTGGGCGATGACCGGCTGGCGCATGGGCTGGTCGATCTGGCCTGATGCACTCTATGACAATGTAAGGAAATTGGCTGTTAATGCGTGGTCCTGTGTCAACGCCCCATCTCAATTTGCCGGAATTGCGGCTATCGATGGTCCGCAGGATGCAGTAGCGGAAATGATGGCCGCCTTTGATAAACGCCGCAAACTGACAGTGGAACTATCCAACAAATTGCCCGGAGTGAGTTGTATCACACCCAAGGGTGCCTTTTACGCTTTCCCCAATATCAAACAGACCGGCTGGAAGGCAAAAACACTCGCCTCGCGCCTGTTGGAGGATTGCGGAGTGGCTGTTATTGGCGGACCAGATTTTGGAGTTTTGGGAGAGGGTTACATACGCCTTTCCTATGCCAACTCGGCAGAGAATATCGAACGGGCCATTGGCCGTATTTCAGAATTTCTCGAACAAGACACCTGAATCAGAGCTGGGGTCCTGACCCTAACTTCTGGCCGAAAAGCTGTCGATCACATCGACCGCACATTTGTTTGTTTTGCGCGTGTTCGTGCGCCTTCCTAAATTGCAGAGACCGCTTGATGCGGACCCAAATCTTATTGCAATCACAGGACTGCGGCGAATTCCTCAGCTGTCGTTCTGTCACAATGGGGCGCGATCTGCCCGAGGAGATTAAATGCTTAAAACTCTGCGTATTGGCGCTACAACAGCAGCGCTTACCGTAATGCTCGCCGCCAGCGCAATGGCTGGCCCCTATGACGTAAACAAGACCAATACCGGTTTGGCAATGCGCGGATATGATCCTGTGGCCTATTTCACGGACAAGAAACCCACTCCGGGCAGCTTTGGAATTACAGTTGTCCATAACGATGCCGTCTATCGTTTCGCATCGGAGGAAAACAAGGCAAAATTCAAGGAAAATCCGGAAGCATACCTGCCCCAATATGGGGGCTATTGCGCCTTTGGCCTGGCCCAGGGCGTGAAGGTCGATGCCGATCCGGAACTCTGGACCGTGGTTGATGACAAGCTTTATCTTAATCTTGCTCCACCGGTACAAGAGCGCTGGGAAGCCGACATTCCCGGATATATCAAGGGTGCCAATATGAAATGGTCGGAACTTGAAAACACTGATCCATTGGAAACGGTAAACTAATACTGCTTACCCAATTCGAACATGCTGCGGTTTGAGAAAACCGCAGCACTTTTTGTATTTACCTCATTTAAAATCAAGAGGACCTTACTGACCGTCAGCAAACCGGCCTTCGAGCGCAACCGTCTTAAGGACCGCATAGCAGTTTGTACCGGGCGCAAGGTTCATTTCCCTGACTGCCAGCCGCGTGACACTGGCTCTTATTGTCTGATTACCCACGCTCAAGATGACTTCTGCAATTGGCGTTTCAGCCTCATTAATTTCTTCAACTACTGCCGGAAGGACATTTCGCGCGCTTAGCCTTTTCGGGTCTTCGAGCGATATCATCACATCACGAGGGCTAATGCGAAGCCGAAGTTTGGTACCAACTGGAAAATTTCCTCCAGCTAGTACCAGCCGGTGCTTGCCAACCTCAACAAAGGTAAGCCCAAATTCCTTGTCATGACCGCTGACACGCCCGGTTAAAAGGCTGCCGGTCATCCGCAATCCTGTAAGGCCGCCAATATCCTTGCTGGCAAGTAGCGCGGTGATTTCACCGCTTGCAACCACACCGCCATCCGCCATGACGACAAGTGTGGAAGCAAGCCTTGTAACCTCAGCCATTGAATGGCTGACATAGATCATGGCTATGCCTACCTCGTCGCGTAGCTTTTCGAGGAAGGGTAAAACTTCCTCTCGACGCCCTGCATCCAGCGCGGAGAACGGTTCATCCAGAAGCAGAATGGACGGATCAGACATGAGCGCCCTGCCAATAGCTACACGTTGAGCCTCACCACCAGACAAAGTATGGGGTCGTCGGTCAACCAGATGCTCTATCCCGAGTATCGAGAGTACCTGATCTAGGCTGATCTTCGAATTGCGTTTTCCTGCCCAATTTCCGTAAGTAAGGTTTGAGCTGACATTCATATTTGGAAACAGGCCAGGCTCCTGAAAGACCACGCCGGTTTTTCGGCCCTGAGGATCAAGATCAATTCCAGCTGACGAATCAAACAGGACCCGGTCTCCGATAACGATCTTCCCTCTTGCAGGCTTCTCCAGGCCGGCAATCATTCTTATCACGCTGGATTTTCCGGCACC
>JBPCWJ010000444.1:0-9546 GCA_051009635.1 Rhizobiaceae bacterium | reverse complement strand
GGCAAGACGCTTCTACCGGGTGGAGCCAAATCATGAAATCGTCGCTGCTCCCGGTACACAGTCCTTGATAGAATTATTGCCGCGCACTCTTCCAGGTAGGCGTGCAGCTTTACTGTTGACGGAAAATGGCACCTATAATGAGCATGCCCACGGTCTGGAACAGGCGGGTATAGCGGTAGTCCAGACTTCCAGTATCAGAAATGCGACGGATGGATTTGATCTTGCGGTTTTGGTTCATCCGAACAATCCGGACGGGCATTTTTGGGACAGGGATGCGGTTTTGAACCTTGCCGAAAAAATACGGATACCTGGTGGCCATGTGATTGTGGATGAGGCGTTTTGCGATTTAGCTCCGGAGAGGAGTTTTGTGACCGATGCGCCGTCAAACATGATTATCTATCGTTCTTTCGGAAAGTTTTTTGGTCTGGCGGGTTTACGATTGGGTTTTGCAATTTGCACGGCAGAAATTGCGCTGCAATTACGAAAACGCATCGGTCCCTGGCCGATATCCGGCCCGGCAATTGAGATTGGAAAACAGGCGTTAAATGAAACTGGATGGTCGGACAAGACCCGAAATTGGCTGGAGATCCAGTCCGGCAGGTTGATTGAAGTTTTGGAAAGCGCTGGATTACAAGTAATTGGAAAGCATAGGCTTTTTGTCTTGGCAAAGGGCTGCAATGCGGAGGTGATCGCTGCAGGGTTAGCGCGCGAACATATCCTTGTGCGCAGTTTTCCTGATCGCCCGGATTTGCTTAGATTTGGATTGCCAGACAGCGAAGCTGGTCTGTCGCGTCTTTCCTGTGCGCTTGCCGGAACCGGCCTGCGAGAGGCAAGTTGAGCTGAATCGGTATGGAGATTCACCTTTCAATATTGTTTGCGGCGCTGATGCTGGACTGGTTTGCCGGTGATCCAGATACATTGTGGAACAGGTTTACTCATCCGGTCGTCTGGTTTGGCCGGGTGATTGATATTCTTGACAAGAATTTAAACAAGCCCGACGACAGCGGAGGCGTCCAGTACCGAAACGGTGCCATTGCGTGGATGGTCATGATGGCTGTAGCGCTGGCTGCCGGTTTTCTTGTCCAATGGTTGATTGGAATAATCTGGTGGCCTGCGGGCTGGACTATCGAGGTTCTGATTGTTTCCGCATTCATTGCGCAGAAAAGTCTAAAGGATCATGTGTCTGCTGTTGGCACGGCATTGGTCCATGATGGCATCGAAGGCGGGCGGCGGGAGATCGCAAAAATTGTCGGGCGTGACCCCGACGAACTGGACGCTTCCTCAATATGCCGGGCAGCAATAGAAAGTCTGGCGGAGAACTTCTCGGACGGAGTTGTAGCGCCAGCTTTCTGGTATGCCATTTTTGGCCTGCCCGGCCTGTTTGCCTACAAGATGATAAACACTGCCGACTCGATGATTGCACACCGCAATGAGAAATACCTGCATTTCGGGAGGGTTGCGGCGCAGGTGGATGATCTGGCGAATTGGGTTCCCGCACGAATTTCAGCAAAGTTGATAATACTGGGCGCGTGGTTGGTTGCCGGAATTGACGCCGCGCGGGCGGCATTCAGTTGCGCATTAAACGATGCTTCCCTGCATGTTTCACCAAATGCCGGATGGCCGGAGGCTGCCATGGCTGGCGCTGCGGGTGTAGCGCTTGGCGGGCCGCGCAATTACAGCGGAAAAACAGTTGCTTTGCCTTATTTGAATGCCGCCGGAAAGACCTCACTGGATACCAATGATATTTCGTTGGCAGTAAAGATATTTACCTATGCAAGCTATTGCGGCTGGGCGTCGGTTGCGATCATTTTTCTTGTGATTCAGGTCGCAGGATAACTGGCTCGGCATAGGCTGGGGCCTGTGCAAAGGCCTCTTTGAACGTCAGGCCCATCCAGGCCATCTGGACTGCCCGGATCGGGCCTGCATGGCAGATTACCGCTGTATCGTCATTAACATTCTTCAGTGCGCTCAGAACGCGATGTTGAAGTTGACGAAAGCTTTCGCCGCCGGGGCAGGGCAGGTTGTAGGGGTCTTTCAGCCATGTTTCGCTGTGTTCACGCGGGATATCTTTCCACAACATGCCTTCCCAATCGCCCATATGCATTTCCAGCAAACGCTCGTCGAAATCCGGCTTCAGATTATTTTCTTGCGCAATTGACAAGGCAAGTTTCCGGCATCTCAGGGCCGGGCTTGCCAAAATCCTTTTTACGGGAGGTGTCGATTGAACAGCAATTTCAATCTGCTGATGGCCATCTTCATGAATATCGAGGTCAAGCTGCCCATAACAGGTGCCATCCTTAACGAGAGGTCTGGGGTGTCTGAGGAATATCATGAAGCCTGTGCCCAGAAATAAGAAAGCATGATCAATATCACGATCTCTGCAACCTGTTCCATGGCTCCGAGTACGTCTCCGGTATAACCGCCGATACGTTTCCTGGCATAGGCAAAAACCAGCGCTGCAGCGCCTATTCCGCAGGCGGCGGCAATGGCTGCATTCCACCCACCGAATACGGCAGATAGGAAAATGGAGAGACCCATAACCGCGAGCCAAAGGGTCTTGTCTATTCCCTGTTCCACGGTGGAGGCCGCTCCTGATTTTCGTACATAGGATGAAAAAGCAAGCGCTGTGGTGATCGCTCCGCGACCTGCAGAATGGGCGATGAGAATTGCTGCTGCACCTGCTGCGGGGCCGAGGCTTGCCAAAGCTACCCAGCGCAGGCCGATCGAGAAAACCAGGCTGGATGCACCAAAAGCTCCGATCTGACTGTCCCGCATTATCTCAAGAGCTTTTTCGGGGTCGCGTGCACCGCCAAAGCCGTCTGCGCAATCAGAAAGCCCATCTTCGTGGAGGCCGCCGGTTATCAACATGCCAGCAGCGATTGCGAGACCGGAGGCAACCAGCGCGGGGAGGGGACCTGAGAGCGAGGCGTAGACAAGCGCCGGAATAATGCCAATCAGCAGGCCTGCAATGGGAAACCATATCGCGCTTTGATCGAGCCGGTCTGAATCCGTTTCGGGGTCAAAGAGAACCGATGGCAGCGGGATTCTGGAGAAAAAGCCAAGTGCAATGGCGAGCTTGCCCAATTCGCGACGAAACTCAGACTGCATTGAACTAACTATCCTTGTTTGAGACACCTGCACTTTCAAACGTTGCCATTTCATTCAGCATGGCACAAGCATTTCGAAGGAGCGGGAAAGCCAAAAGCGCACCGGTTCCTTCTCCAAGACGTAGATCTAGGTCAATTAATGGATCAGCATTCAGCGCTTCCAGCATGAACTGGTGTCCGGGTTCCTTTGAACGATGTGCGAATACGCAATAGTCACCTGCTTCGGGACGGCCTCGAATTGCGCATAATGCGGCCGCCGTGGCGATAAATCCATCAACCACTGTAACAACCCTTTTTGATGCAGCGCCAATTACCGCACCTGCCATCATGGCAATTTCATAACCGCCAAATGCGCAAAGAGCAGACACCGGATCCAGCTTGCCGGGCCTACGGGTGGCAATTTCATTGAGAACTTCAAGCTTGTGGCGCAAGCCTTCATCATCCAGCCCGGCGCCCCGGCCAACGAGGCGGCCTATCGGAATGTTTTCAATGGCGTGCGCCAAAAGCGAGGCGGAGGAGGTGTTTCCAATTCCCATTTCCCCGAGTGCGAGCGCTTTGACACCTGCATCTGCTTTTTCAATTGCCAGGCGTGCGCCGGTTTCCAATGCCTGCGAGGCTTCATCCTGAGTCATTGCATCTTCGATAAGCGCATTTCGAGTGCCCTTGCGAATTCCAGCCTTTACCAGCCCTTTTGAATTCGGGATATCTCCGAGAATGCCCGCATCGACGACGGTGATGTCCAACCCATTGGTTCGCGCAAACACGTTTGCTGCGGCTCCGCCGGACAGGAAGTTAAGTACCATCTGGGTCGTGACTTCGCTCGGCCAGGCAGAAACACCTTCTTCCACCAAACCGTGGTCAGCGGCAAATATTAACAGATGGGCCGGGTCCACGGCAGGTTGATCTGTATTTTGTACAGCAGCAATTTGTGAAGCCAGCGCCTCAATGCGACCAAGCGAACCTTGCGGCTTGGTTTTCATGTCAATTTTCTGATTTACACGTTCAATAAGTGCCTGATCGAGGCCTTCAATGGAAATATGTTCAAGCAAGGGAGTGGCTTTCCTTAAATTCGAATGTATGAATGTCGCTACCAGCCAAATGTGCGGAAAGCCATACCCAAATTCCAACAGTTTTCACGGATGCCCAAATGTTTATCGCCAGAATAGCGCCGGTTATCTTTGTGCTGTTGTGGGCAACCGGTTTCATCGGCGCAAAATTGGGCCTTCCATTTGCAGAGCCATTTACGTTTCTAGCGCTGCGCATGGTCGTGACACTGGCAATTTTGACGCCGGTATTGCTGGCACTCGGTGTGTTCTGGCCCGGTTTTCAGCCTGCAATTCACTCCATGGTAACCGGAATTCTTGTTCATGGCATCTATCTTGGCGGCGTGTTCTTTGCAATTTCACGGGGCATGCCGGCGGGTGTCTCGGCGCTGGTGGTCGCGATCCAGCCGCTGCTCACCGCCTTCATTGCGCGGTTTATGCTGGGTGAACAGCTCAGAATTATTCAGATCATAGGTTTGATCGCTGGTCTGGTGGGTGTCCTGCTTGTGCTCTCGCCCAATCTGGTAGGCGGCGTTTCTGTAGAAGGTGTGAATAGTCTAACGCTATTCGCAGTTACCCTGGCAGTGATCGGGATCAGCTTGGGAACGGTTTATCAAAAGCGTTTTGCGTCGGGCATTGATGTAGGAGCAACTACCGCGTGGCAATATGCCGGTGCGCTCATTCCATTCGGCATCATGGCATTCCTGACGGAAACGCGCGAGATCGAATGGACCGGGCAGTTTATCTTCGCCCTGGCTTGGCTTGTGATCGTCCTGTCAATCGGCGCAGTTGGGTTGCTGATGTTATTGATCAGAAACCGGTCGGCTGCTTCGACCGCCTCGCTGTTTTATCTCGTGCCCGGCGTTACAGCGGTGATCGCCCATTATCTATTCGGTGAAGATTTGCAACCCATACAGTTGGTGGGAATGGCCATCGTCATGGCCGCTGTCGGATTGACGACTGGAAATCGCCAGCGACAAGCGGCCTGACCATGAAGAACAGATGTTGCTATCGAATGATGCGCATGTCCGAGATTTGCGCAGCAATCTGACCCATGGCAGCTTCCAGATCGCCGCCATTGACGTCGAAATAGAACTGGCCATTGGCAGCAATTTCCTGACCGTCAACAATCGCTGATCCGGCGCAGGCATCGAGCAGTTGCTTGACCGATGAACCGTTGGAAACATCAAAGGCGATGGTGAAGACGGTTACGCCATCGGCTTTTGCGTTCTCGCAAGTTTGCAGGGTGTGAGCATTCATCTCTTTTTCCTGCGTGTTTATGTTTGTACTCTTGTAAAGGTCAGGCAAATCAGCGTTTTCCAGTCCTTCCGACCTGCGGCCATGTTTGTCATAACCCCAGGCTCCGTAAGCGGATTCATTGGGTGTGTGGGAGGTGCCATAGGTGTTGTTGCCGTCGGTGAGAACGATGACAAATTTGCGATTATCGACATCGGATTCCTCGCGGCCCTGGGTAAATGGCTCACGGGAACTGACCATGCGCCATCCCCAGGAGATTCCCTGCTGGATGTTGGTCATGCCATCGGCATCCATACTGTCGATCGCATTCTTGATATCGCTTTGGCTTGTTGTCAGTTCCTTGATCGGTGCCGTAGTACAGCGGTAGTTGGGGCCATAAGTATCCGACTGGCCAATAGGCATTGTTTTGAATTTGCTTTTGATTGCCGCGGCCTGATAGCGCCAGACCCAATTTTGGCGATCGTTCTGATTGCCGCTTATTACGCCATTATCATAGGGATCGTCGAAATTCGTATTATCGTACAATTGCTGCAATTTGGAAGGATTTGACGCCTTTGGCCGTTTCCAGTCGTACAGGTAGTCATTGTAGTAATTGTGCCGATCATAAGTATGGCTTTTCTTGCCGCTACTGTTCTTAAAGGCATAGGTATTGGATGGCTCAGCCGGTGCAAAGAGAGGTACAAAAAGCGCATCCTTGCCATCAGCATCGCTTAAACCGCTTTCCACATTATCAACATTGGATGAATTAACAAGCTGATGAGTATCCTGGGTGTTGTGCGGCCAGGGACGCATTTCAACACAGCCTTCCCAGTTGACACCAAGCATGTCAAAGATATCAAAGCGGCTGCGCCATTCCCAGGCTCCGTTGATCATTTCACGGTAGGCAAAATGACCGTCACCTAGATCATGAGCCTCCCAGTCCTGGCTGTTGGAAGGCCGGACATAGGTGTGATCCCAATCCAGGTTTTCATTATGGATCGTAGCCCATCCATTCCGATCTAGCCAGCGAGCGTTTGCATTTTCCGCTCCGACATTGACCGAAGCCGCAAAGGGTACCAGCGCGAATTGCACTGGATCTTGCCTGTTACTGGCCCCGGCGCCATTGAAAATGGCTTCAACAAGATCCTTGGAGGTTTTCTTTGCAATATTGATCCGGTTATTGCTCCTCATGGAGCCTGAATTATCCATAACGATTGCGATTTCGACCGTGATATTTCCCATTGCCACCGCCGATGACAGATTGGCAATCCACTGGTCATGACCCATCACCCTGGCCACGAAGGTGTCGTAGGTTAGGCTCGCATTCAGTGCGATGGACTTTTCGGTATAGGGTGCGCCTTCATCGTCAATTTTTTCTTCGGAGGCGACCTCGAAGGAAAATTCCACATTGTCATCGTCGATGTAGTTGGGCAGGTTTGCCTCGAAGAAGTCCTGAGCATAGGTCTCCAGCTCATCGGTTGAAGCGCCGGTTGCAAAGTATTTGGATGTCGCGAGCGCTGCAGCATCCAGACTCTCCTGGATTTCGCCGCGATCACGCATGACGGCTGAGTAATCCAATGCGAGTGCTGCCATTCCGACAAGCGGAAAGGCCATTACCCCCATCAATATGCCGTAGGATCCGGAATTGCTTCGTAGAAAACCCGTGACGATATTCTTGACAAACATGGTGTTAATCATTTTATAAACTATTAATTTAGTATATAATTATATATATACAACTTTTATTATTATTGTTAAATATTAATAGTTATATAATGCCCCCTATTACTTGAGTTAACTGATGCCAGCTTCATCGACGCGCTTGCCACGCACGCTGAAACAGGCGCATAAATCATATTGATTTCGCTTCAATGGATTGCTGAACGGCACAATCGGCATGAACAAAATCAACATTGTTCCTTGCAAGCCGGTCTTTGGAATTTCTTGGGATCGAAATTAGTGGTTACGGAGCGTAACCGGGTGGGCAGTAGTCTGGATCAGCTTCTTCGTACATCCTCCAGGAGCTGCAAATTGCCATCCACTTCCGCCAGTGAAGGGTCCAGATTCTGGGCCTTATGGAAATAGGATTCAGCCTTTTTGTAATTCCCGCGCAAAAGGTATGAATAGCCGAGATTATTATCGACGCGGGCCGCCATATCCGGGCTGATGATTTTCTTGAGTTGATCATAGGCGCGGTCCGACAAGTCGAAACGTCCCAATTGATCATATGAGGCTGCCAACCCGGCCCATGCAGCTACACTGTCAGGGCGGATTTCAACAGCCTTGCGGAAATACAATTCGGAATTTCCGAAATTGTCTCCATAAAAGTTTTCCTGTGCCAGCTCCAGGTAACGGCGGGACTTGTCGCCATCAATACTGGCGCTGTCTGATGCCGGAATGGAAGGCCAGGCCGCTCCAATGAAGTTACCGTGATTGTCGACGCCAAGATTTGCCAGGCTGGCCGAATTTGTTTGTATCGCGTCGGTTTCATTTGTTGAAACCGCAGAAGTTGTGCTGCAACCGGCCAATGCCAGATTGCCAACCACTACCAGTGTTACAATACGCAAGTGAGTTCCCCACCAATCCCTGTTCATTTCAGACCCCAATTTTTTATTGTTATTGTCTGATGCTAGCCCAAATAGTTTAAGATTGGTTGATCGATATTGGTATAATTTTACCTGTTGGGAAATTTGTTGTTAAGGCGCATGCCTAACGTAAAGTATACTTTTTTGCCCGAATACCTGCTGTTCTTATTGGTGCATCATGCGAACTGCTGTCGGCAACACTGCAACGCCAATTACGACTGGCAGAATAAAGGCTGTAACCGGGATTGAGAGCTTTGCGGGCAGGGCATAGGCCTTTTCTTCGGCAGCCATCATCCTTTTGTGGCGCATCTCATCGGAATAGACACGCAATGCGTCCGATATCGAAGTACCCAATTCTTTTGATTGCTGGATCATGGTCGCAAAACCCTGGACTTCTTCAAGGCCAAGCCGCTCGCCAAAGGCGCGCAAGGCCTGATCCAGCGGGCGTCCTGCCCGAATTTCGATGCTTGCGATAGCCAATTGGCGGGAAAGCATCGGGTAGGTTTTTTCCACTTCCAGCGATATCCGGTCAATGGATGCTTCCATTGTCAGCCCGGCTTCAGCGGCGACAATCATCAGGTCCATTACATCGGGAAAGCCCAACCGGTTTTCGGTCTGGTATTTCTTTACCCGCGAAGAAACATGCTTGTTCGGCAGGAAATACCCCATGGATGCCATGACAAGAACCGTTAGCAGCTTGTTGGTCGTGGTCATGTCCGGCCAGATAAAAAAGGCAAGGATCAAACCGATCAGTCCGCAGCCAACGCCAAGCCCAATTCGGATTGCGATAAAGTAGCCAAGCGCATTTTGCTGCAGGTAGCCCGCCTGAATAAGCTGCATCTGCATCTTGCGAATGGATTTCGGGTCGTTGGTCGCATAAAAATCATTGGCTTTCTTGGCGACCTTGCTCGCTGTGGTCGTCGACTTTGGCTTCTTGGGTTCGGCTGAATCAGAAGAAATTTTCGTTTGAACACCCAGATCCAGACGCTTTTTGATATCTGAACGCGCGCGTTGTTCCGTGCGGTCCTGCGTGAAGAAATACAGGAAACCGAAAATCACGAGGGTTGCTGCTACACTGGCCAAAAAGACCGGGTTCACCGATGTCATTAATTCCTGCATTGTCACACCTTGAAACTGACCATTTTCATGATCATCAGATTTCCTGAAACCAGCCAGAACAGCAGGCCACCTGCGAAATAGTAGCTCTCGGTCCAGTGCCAAATGCCGCTGTAGTAAAATGGCATGATGGTAAGCAGGGTAATCAGCAGCATGACCGGCATTGCCGTCAAAAATATCGCCGACATCCTGCCTTCTGCTGAAATTGCTTTGATCTTGGCTTTCATTTTCTGACGGTCGCGAATGACCTGTGCCAGACTCTCCAGAATTTCACGGAGGTTACCGCCTGTTGTGGACTGAATGGAAACGGAAGAGACCAGCAGGGGCAGGTCGCCGTGGCCGACGCGCTCATACATGTTCAGCAGTGCCGTTACCAGGTCTGAACCGTAGGTGACTTCATCTGCCACCATTCCGAATTCCGATCCGATTGGATCGGGCATTTCGCGGGCAACCATGGAT
>JBPCWJ010000443.1:0-5667 GCA_051009635.1 Rhizobiaceae bacterium | reverse complement strand
GGGCCATGTCGTGCCTGTACCGGCGGAAACCGGCCCAAGCGACGGCGATTTCGAGGATGAATATGTCACCGCCAGATATCAGATCAATTTGACCGAGGCCGAATTCTACAGAGTTGTGGCAATCGTTCGCGAACACAAGAAATCCAATCCCATGTGGTACGCCCCGATCTATGCAGCCAATTGCCTCGGATATATCGGCTCGATTGCAAAGAGCATGGGATTGAGAGTGCCGATGATACCCGACTTCCCGAAAGAATTCGTCGAAGAATTAAAATCAATGAACAGCTAGCGCTATTCCCACAAATCCCTGACACCGGTTTCAGGGCCATCTAGGATGATGGCCATCAATTACATAGATGTGGCTGTGCCGCAGGGGCTTGTGCCGGTGGGGATGGCTGTGGGGCTCAGGACCCTCCCAACCTTCATGCTCGTGCTGGTGATGTTCATCATGGACATGCATATGGGAGTGATCCACCGCTTCATGAACATGTTCCAGAACAGTGGATTCATTCGAAGGCCATACAAATATTGTTACAAGAATTGAGCAGACGACAATTCCAAGCAAAATGGCAAAAGTCACCGCCAAACCTGCAGAACTCCCCACCCAACCAGCCAACGGATAGGTTAGAAGCCAACATGCGTGTGATAGCGCAAAATGGGCGGAGAAATAAAATGGACGATCTTCCGGATGTGCCGACCGCGTGAGAAGCCTGCCTGCAGGCAGTGTCACAGCCGAATAGCCAAGTCCTAGCCAACACCACAAAAGCAGCGCCGGCAAATAGCCTGGAGTGAATATTCCCAAAAACAGTCCGATTGCCATGATCAGACTGCCGCCAATCATCACGGTACGGTCATGGGCCTGGTTGAGCAATTTTGGCAGCAATAGAGCCGAGCACATTGATCCCAAACCGAATGCTGCCAAAAAGACCGCGGTCTGTTGTCCGTCGAGACTCAATTCCGAGCGCACATAGACAACCGTATTGACGATTACCATGGAGCCTGCTGCCGCCCCTGCCATGGACATTGCCAACAGTCCGCGAAGGCGTGGTGTCGCCAAATAGGACCTTATGCCAAACGTCAACCGGTCAAATATTCCTTTCGATTCCGGCGGAGAAGCCCCCGCTGGCAGGCTGGTCGATAAAATCAGAACTGTAGAGACCAGGAATGCAACAGCGTTGAAGGCAAAAAGGGTATCGAAACTGACAAACAAGAGCATTGCTGCGGCCAATGCAGGACTGGCCAGACTTTCAAGGTCATAGGCCAGCCGTGACAGTGAAAGTGCCTTGGTATATTCGGCTTCATCTTCCAGAATGTCGGGAATTGTGGCCTGAAATGCTGGTGTAAACCCTGCCGAGCAGGCCTGCATCAGAAAGATCAGGACATAGACATGCCAGATTTCGGAAACGAATGGCAGGCATGCCACGAAAAATGCCCGGGCCAAATCCAGACCAATCAGGAACCAACGGCGTGGCAGTCTCTGGGCAATGCTTCCGGCGATGGGCGAGAGGGTAACATAGGCAATCATCTTGATTGCCAATGCTGTGCCCAGAACCTTGCCGGCCTCTTCTCCAGCCAGTTCATATGCGAGCAAAGCGAGTGCAACAGTCGTCAACCCGGTTCCAAGCAAGGCAATCAGCTGGGCCCCAAACAGGCGCAAATATATACTGTTCTTCAGCGGGCTAAACATCGTACCGACGATATTGCCGTTGATCTTGAGAGGAAACAAGCCGAGCAATAGCCGCATAGGCGGCTGTTTGAAATTCGGGATACCTCACGACAAGTATTTCTCGGAAAAGGAGCTTAACCACTGGCCCATGCAGTGCTTTGACTTCAGCATTGGTCATGTTACCTGCTTTGACTGGTGCCGGAGTCCCGGCGCTGGATTTAAATCCAACCGGACATCCCAAGATGTGTGGCATTGCAGGTATAATCAGTATTGATGGCGGGTCCGGTGCATCCAAAAAAGTCATCAGGGCGATGACAGATGCCATCAGTCATCGTGGGCCGGATGAGGAAGGCTACTACTCGGCAAAAGGTCTGGACTTCGGGTCCCGTCGTTTGAGCATTGTTGGTCTGGCAGACGGCCAACAACCCGTTTCCAATGAAACCGGTACAATCAATGTCGTCTTTAATGGTGAGTTGTTCGATTTTCCCGAGCGAAAAGAGCAGCTTCAGCAACGCGGCCATACGCTAAACACAAGCTGTGATACCGAGATCCTACCCCATTTGTGGGAAGATCATGAAGAGGCGATGTTTGAAACATTGCGCGGACAATTTGCGATTGCGCTACATGACAAAACAAGCCAGCGCATTCTTCTGGCGCGTGATCGCTTCGGCATCTGCCCGCTTTACTGGACAGTTCAGACGGTAAAAGGGCGAAGATTTCTTCTCTTTGCCTCAGAGATCAAAGCCCTGATTGCTTCCGGAATGGTGGAGCCTCGGCCCGACATCCGTGGTATTGACCAGACATTTTCCTTCTTTGCACTGCCGGGACCAGTCACCTGTTTTGAAGGTGTACGAATGCTCAAACCAGGCCATTTTCTCAGAATCGGGCTTGGTAAGAATGGCAATACCGCGATCATTGAGGAAAAACCTTATTGGGAGATCAGTTATCCGGATCGGGGTGATGAAGACCCCGGCAATGAACAAACAATCGATGAATATGCAAACCTGTTCCGGCAGGCTGTAGAGCGCAGATTGCGGGCAGATGTACCCGTCGTGTCCTATCTCAGCGGTGGCGTGGATTCTGCATGGGTATTGGCCACTGCCAAGCGACTTCGCGATCAGGCACCAGAATCCTTCACACTGCAGATCAATTCCAAAGGCCTGGACGAACTCCCCCAAGCTGTGAAGACAGCAGAGTATTTGGGATCACCATCCACCTCCATTCCCATCGAAATATCCGATATGCTCGACGCATATCCGCGGTTGATCGAAGCCGCGGAGTGCCCGGTGAGTGACACTGTCAGCACGGCACTTTTGCTTCTGGCAAATCATGTTCATCAAAGCGGCTACAAGGTTGCCCTTACCGGTGAAGGCTCGGATGAAATGCTGGCCGGTTATCCTTGGTTCAAATATGCCCGATTTACGGCACCCATTGATGCCATGGGGTTCCGCGCCGGAAACACTGCCAGACGCGCTGCTGCATATGCGCTCGGGATTACTCCAAATGACCTGTCCTTTGACCGGCGGGTGTTCGATGCCGTAGGCGGCGCCAATGCCTGGCTGGACCTCTATGGGCTAGCAGGGGCGATCAAGCACCAGGTTTACGGGCCCCGAATGCGCTCTCTCTTAAACAGTCATGTTCCCTATGAGGATTTGGAGCTTGATCCCGAGCGAATGAAAAACTGGCATCCATTCAATCGTTCATTATTCCTTGGTCAACGTATTCACCTTCCCGGCCTCTTGCTCAGCATAGCCGGAGACCGGGTTGCCATGCATTCCTCGCTGGAGACGCGGTATCCTTTTCTGGATGAAGACCTTTGTGACTTTACCCAAAGGCTTCATCCCAAATGGAAGCTTAGGCGTTTTCAGGAAAAGTATCTGCTTCGCCGGGCAGCAGAGCGTGATCTGCCGAGGGAAGTCGCATGGCGGCCAAAGAAAATGCTCAAGGCAAGCTGGGATATTCTTGGCGGTGACGAGAGCAAAAGTCCTTTTTCAGGACTGTTGTCAGAAGACGCGCTTCGAGCAACCGGATATTTTGAGCCGGAAGCCGTCGGAAAACTGTTTGAGGAAAGAAAGCGAAGTGCAAAATACTCCGTCAAGAACCAGGCGCTGGTCGCCATTGCAACGACGCAGCTTTGGCATCACATGTATATTGAGGATCTTGGAGCACCTATCGAACGCATCGCATTCCAAAAAGTGAGTTGAGGCGTGCAGTTTTCGGACCAGTTTTCAGAGAACAATTCCGAGATCGTTGCATGCGCGTTTGGTAATCCCGGTTTCGATCTCATCCTTGCCCATGGAAATTATCTTTACAGTCCCGCTGTCGGAGATCACTGCCAGATAAGGCAATTCGCCGGTGAACTCTCCCGAACTGTTCTTTATATCAACCATTCCACACACAGCAGTGCCGGACTTGGAACTGTATGTTGCAGATTGCTGTCCAAACCGCGCGCTATCGGGATCATCCAGACCTTGGCGAACGCTAGCGTGAACAGAATTAATCTGTTTATCCGTCAATCGCACCGGTCTGGTCTCAACAATTTCCGGGGTGGGAGTAGACGTTGTCGAGCAAGCTTGAAGGAGTACGCAGAATGCCAACAGTAATTTGGGATTCGTTTGCATGGCACCTGGAAGGATAGTCGAATCGGACAAGTCAGGCAAACATTGCAGAGATTTGTAAATGGCTACACAAAAATCATCTGCCCGGTTAAATATTCCCATTCGCTTAAGTTGCGATGGGTGGGACACCGCCTGCATATCAATCACATGGAGAATAACATTGGGTAGCACAAACAATGGCTGGGTGGCCGATCACCTGATTTGGGGGAATGGAGATCGAACGTTCGAGATTTTTCTGGAACCAACCTGTCCATTTTCAGCAAAGGCGTTTGGAAAACTCGATGCATTAGTCGAGACCGCAGGCGCAGACCGGATCAGCGTACAAATCTGGCTGCAATCGCAGCCATGGCATTTGTTTTCCGGAATTATCTGCCGAGCAATTATTGCGGCTTCAACTGACGAAAATGGAAAGGAAGACGCAAAGAAACTCATGGCGGCCGTCTTCTCGCGGAGGGAAGCGTTTGAGTTTGATGATCACCGCGCCGGGCCAAATCTTGATACAACACCCAACCAGTTGATCGCAAATATGGAGAAAGCAAGCGGACTGGTGCTGGCTGACCGGTTTCAATATTCCGGGCTCGAAACGGAAGTCAAACGTCATACAAAATATGCCCGCCAGAATGGAATCCATGTTTCGCCAACCTTCATGATTGACGGTTTGATCGATCCGGATTTGTCGAGCGGGGATAGCGTCGATCAATGGGCTGACCGGATTTTCAATAGCTGAGCCGTTTTTGCGAGATCATCAGGCGGGATCGGCCAGATAGACCAGTTTCACGAAATCGCGGTACAAGAGCAACTGCCTGGGCAGGCTTTGCGCGTCATTTGTTGCCTTTGAAAGAATGATCCCGCCATCGGCGACGACCGACAACATGTCGGCCAGATCGTCAAGATTGATATCGATACGGGGCGGATATTTCTCCTCGATGCGCTCCAGCCTCTGTCTGAAACGCGATCGCCAGGCCAGGACTGCTTCCGAATTCCTTTCGCGGACGTTCCGATCAAACAATTGCTCATGATAACAGATCGACGCGACCATGCAGCCAGGATGGCCGTTAGGTATATCTGCAAAAACTTCGGCCAGCATTTTCAGGACAATCAGGAAATTGTGTAGCGGGTCCTCGCTCAATTCGTCTGCCCGCGTGCAAATTTCGTCGAAGATTATCTTTTCGTCCTCGACGTATTTTTCCAGCAAAGCCTTGGCCAACTGGGTCTTGTCTCGAAAATGATAGAAAAACCCGCTTTTTGATATGCCAACAGCCGCTATCAATTCATCAATTGAAGTGGCGCTAAATCCCTTCGCCAAGACAGCGTCCTGCGCCACCTCCAATATTTGCTGGCGAGCCGGTGTCGACTGGTTTTTGGTTAAGTCATCCATCTGCA
>JBPCWJ010000442.1:0-10370 GCA_051009635.1 Rhizobiaceae bacterium | reverse complement strand
CCCGCTTATGCGCAGTCCGGAGGCGGCGGCGATATTGTAATGGGTATATTGCCCTTTGTTCTGATCTTCGTGATCATGTATTTCTTGATCATCCGCCCTCAGCGTCAGCAAATGAAGCAACGTGAAGCCATGCTGGCCGCTATTCGTCGCAATGATACGATTGTTACTGGTGGCGGTATCGTCGGCAAGGTTGTTAAGGTGCATGATGACGGCGAGTTGGACGTTGAAATCGCCAAGGAAACCAAGGTTCGGATATTGCGGTCCATGGTGTCTGACGTACGCGTAAAGGGTGAAGCTGCAAAATAGCAGTTAAACGGGGCTGACCGTTGAGGCTGGCTCCCAAACAAACACTGGATCGGCAGTACTGCAATAGATTTGCAGACCGCAAAGAGACTGGCGCCAAATGCTCTATTTTTCTCGCTGGAAAATCATATCAATCTTCGTTGTGATAATCGCCGGTTTGGTGTTTGCAGCACCCAATCTGTTGTCAAAGCAGGTGCGCGACAGCCTGCCGGATTGGCTGCCTTCCACTACAATGACGCTTGGTCTCGATCTCCAGGGTGGTTCGCACATCCTCATGCAGGTCGATGAAGCTGCGCTGCAAGAAGAGCGTCTTGATACATTGCAGGACGATATTCGCGCGATATTGCGGGAAGCCAAGATTGGATATCGCTTCCGCAAAGAAGGTGATCAGTCAATTCTGGTTACCATTCGCGATCCCGAAGACATGTCGGCCGCTGAAACAGCGCTGGAGCCACTGACAGCAGCAGTAAGCGCGGGTCTCTTTGGCCAGGCGACAGTCGTTGAAGTGGAAATGGACCAAACTTCCGACGGTGCACTCTTGCTGGAACTGACAAATTCCGGTCTACGCAATTCAGTTTCGCATGCCGTTACACAGTCAATTGAGGTTATCCGCAAGCGTATTGACGAATTAGGCACCACAGAACCTGTCGTTCAGCGTCAAGGAGATGATCGTGTTTTGGTACAGGTACCGGGACTTGATGATCCTCAGCGCTTGAAGGACCTGATTGGACAGACCGCCAAGCTGACCTTTCATATGGTTTCATCTGATGCAACAGCACAGGAAGTGCTGACAGGCGGAGGGCGCGCCCCGGCAGGAACGGAGATTCTTTATGAAGAAGATACCGATCCGCCAACGCCATATCTGATCGAGCGTCGTGCTCTTGTAGATGGTGAAAGCCTGACCGATGCACAGGCTGCCTTTGATCAACAAACCAACGAGCCGATTGTCACATTCAGATTTGACACCAAGGGCGCCACACGCTTCTGCCAGGTAACGACTGCAAATGTCGGCAGACCATTCGCCATTGTTCTCGACAAGACCGTTATTTCTGCGCCGGTCATCCGGGACGCAATTTGCGGCGGTTCCGGCCAGATATCCGGGAACTTCACGGTGGAATCCGCCAATGATCTGGCGGTATTGCTCCGCGCTGGTGCTCTGCCGGCAAAACTGGATTTCATCGAGGAACGGACGGTTGGTCCGGGCTTGGGTGCTGATTCGATTGAAGCGGGGCAGAGGGCTGCAATCGTCGGTGCAATCGCAGTGGTCGTATTCATGGTCGTTGCCTATGGGTTCCTCGGCGTAATCGCCAATGTTGCCTTGATTGGAAATATAGGCCTGATCATCGGCCTGCTTTCGGCTATTGGGGCAACACTCACGCTTCCTGGAATTGCTGGTATCGTGCTCACAATGGGTATGGCCGTAGATTCCAACGTTCTGATTTATGAACGAATACGCGAAGAACGCCGCAACGGACGAAATCTCATCCAGTCGTTTGACGCAGGTTTCAAACACGCTCTGGCGACGATTCTGGATGCCAACATCACGACGCTTATTGCTGCAGTAATCCTGTTTTATCTGGGGTCCGGCCCAATCAAGGGTTTTGCCGTTACGCTGGCAATCGGTGTCGTCACAACCGTTTTCACCGCCTACACCTTCACTCGTCTGGTTGTTTCGGTCTGGGTACGCCGCCGCCGACCGACAGAACTGCCGCAGAGACTGATGGGGATCATCCCAGAAAATACCAATATAGCCTTCATGAAAGGCCGGCGGATTGCGTTCCCGCTGAGTGCGGCTGCGGTTGTTGCCTCCATCTTCCTGTTCTTTTCCGTCAGCCTGAATTTCGGCATTGACTTCAAGGGCGGCACCTTGATTGAGGTGCAATCCCATTCCGGCCCGGCAGATATCAGCGAAATCCGTTCAACCCTTGGTGATCTGAACATTGGTGACGTTCAGGTTCAGGAGTTTGGAAGCGTATCTGACGTGCTTATTCGTGTGGAAAGCCAGGGCATTGGTGACAATGCCGAACAAAGTGTTGAAGCAAAGGTACGTGCTGCATTGTCCGATACTTATGATTTCCGGCGAGTGGAAGTCGTTGGGCCGACTGTCTCTGGAGAATTGGCAAGGGCAGGGACGATAGCCGTTATTGCGGCACTCCTCGCGATCATGGTCTATATCTGGCTCCGGTTCGAATGGCAGTTTGCCCTCGGCGCTGTAATTGCGACCCTGCACGATGTGATACTCACTATAGGTATGTTTGCAGTGCTCCGGCTGGAATTTTCGCTTGCTTCGATTGCTGCGATTCTAACCATTGTCGGTTATTCGCTAAACGATACGGTTGTTGTCTATGACCGCGTCCGTGAAAATCTCCGAAAATACAAGAAGATGTCGATACCCGAATTGTTGAACATGTCGATCAACCAGATGCTGTCGCGTACGATCCTGACATCCGTAACAACTTTGCTGGCATTGTTCGCGCTATATTTCCTCGGAGGGGAGGTGTTGGCTTCGTTTACCTTCGCCATGATCTTCGGTGTGTTTGTTGGAACCTATTCATCAATCTTTGTAGCGGCACCAGTGTTGATATTGTTCAAACTGCGTCCCGGCCAGATCGGAGCATCCAGCGGAGAATCGGCCTCGCCCTATGGCAAGGTTGAGGAAGCAGCCAGTAAAAATTCAAACTGAGCAGATACGATCCTCACAGGATGGTCGGTCGTGCAATTGCAGAGCGTTTAGCCAATGAAGGGCCTGGAAATCAAGGAGGCGCATTTTCCCGGTCGTGCGCCGATTGACGCCTATGGTAATGGCGGTTTTCGATTTGCCGAAATGAGCCATAAGGGAAGCCTCTTGTGCCTGCCGTCCGGAATATATGCCTGGAACGTGGACGGAGCGAGCGACCTTGCGCCAAAAATGTTTGACAAGGTGGTCGCGGAGAGCGGGAACATCGAAATTCTGCTTCTGGGCACCGGCATGGATCTCGTGCCGATAAACCAGAAATTGCGCATGCTATTTCGCGAGCAAAATATTTCGGCAGATTCGATGAGCACAGGCGCGGCTGTACGAACTTTCAATGTACTGCTATCAGAAAACAGGGCTGTTGCAGCAGCTTTGCTGGTAGTCTGACCGTTATGAATTCGCAGACCAGTTCAAGCCTGTCGGCATTGCGTGATTTGGACCGGGACCGGTATCTGGCCTGCCTTTATTTGCCTGTTGATTTGCGCCAGGATGCCAGCGCGATCTACGCTTTTGGTGCAGAAACAGCAAGGATTGCAGAGCTTGTTTCGGAGCCAATGCCGGGCGAGATAAGGCTGGAATGGTGGCGGGAAGTAATTTCGCTATCCCGTGACCACGGAAACAACCAGATTGCGGGGGAATTACTCACCACAATCGAAAGGAACAAGCTGCCGAAACAGGTTTTGCTGGATTACCTGGATGCCCGGATATTTGATCTGTACAGTGATCCCATGCCAGACCACGCTACGCTGGAAGGCTATTGTGGTGAAACAGCCTCCGCATTGCTGAATCTCATCGCAATTTGTGCTGGCGCGAACCCCGATAGAAATCTTGCCGACGCATGTGGACATGCTGGCGTGGCGATTACGGTTACACAATTGGTGAAGGTGACCGCCGCTTTTCGGCTCCGTCAGCGGGTTTATGTTCCAGCGGATATCTTGTCCGCTGCAGGATTGAATGCAAGTTCCTGGCTATCAGATGAACCGGATCAACGTCATCTGAACGCAGTGGCTATTATGATCGGAATGGCCCGTGATCATTATCACGAAGCAGTTCAGGCGATATATAAACTCGATAAAACTTTTCACCCTATTTTTCTTCCATTGGCCACCATGCCGGCAACGCTGGACGCAGTGGAAAAGTCAGGCTTGTTGTTGTTTAAGGATACTATCCAACCAGGTGCGCTTCGCAGGCAATGGCTGATGTGGCGTGGGGGCGTATTTGGTCTGTAGGCTGGATAGTCGGGCCAGAAAGGCAAAAAGATGGAAAATCTGACAGCAGACGAAATGATTTCCCGATTGCAGCTCGCTCCGCATCCCGAAGGTGGGCATTTTCGTGAAACCTGGCGCGATCCTCAAGAGAATGATGGCCGTAGTTTTGGAACTGCTATTCTGTTCTTGCTGAAATCTGGGGAAGTATCCCACTGGCACCGGGTTGATGCCGCTGAAATTTGGCATTTCTACGCGGGCGCACCGTTAGAGCTTTTAAAAGCAGAAAAGGAAGGTAGCCCCGTCGAAAAGCAGGTGCTTGGTACAGATATTTCGACCGGCCATTCCCCTCAGATAGTCATTCCGGCAGGCTATTGGCAATCAGCCAAATCCACGGGTGATTGGACGCTGGTGGGGTGTACGGTTTCACCGGGATTTGAATTTTCAGGATTTGAACTTGCCGATCAGGGCTGGGAGCCCTGATCAACACTTGATACGAAGCCTATACCTCGCCGTCATACTCGCCGCGAGCCGGATAGTTTTTCTCGATTGCAAAATCAAGCGCACCCACCAGTTCCTTGAAATGCGGCCGTACAAACGGCATGGTTTGTGTAGAGCCGTAATACAGTGTCTGCTCGGGCGTCACCATGAAGAGACCTGGCTCTGCAAACAGGGCCGGTTCCTCAATTCCGATGGAAGTCTTTCCCCGCGATGTGGAGATATACAAGCCCCATTCGCGGGCTTTTTTCAGATCCAAATCATAGGCGATACGAAGTTCCTTGGCAGAAATCTTGTCCGCCATTCCGCGTGCACGCTCTTCAGAATCTGAACTGACCGCTACAGTCGTAACACCACGTTTTGCAAACTCCGGTGTCAGGCGCTCGAGTTCGGTAAGATAACCGGCGCAGATTGGGCAGTGTAGCCCCCGGTAAAAGCATACTACCGTACCGCGTTCGGACTGCTCACTTGATAAATCAAACTGTCCGCTGTCCAGAGTGGGAACGGTAAGATCTGGTGTCTTTTGACGTGGCATTAACATGTTTGTTTTCTCTTTCATTCTCTTGGTGGGAATTCAGGATCGTTTCTAGTCAGGGTTTGTCATGATTGAAATTCACGAAGCCCGGTTTTGCTTCACAAAAAGCGGAGTTCGGAGGATTCGTTCAAGACTACATTATTCTGCGGCCTCGATCTGGTTCCATCCTTGTAGCCAGTTCTGGAAGTCTGCCAATGCTCGTGCGCTCATGGCACGCTTCCTGGCAAGGGATTTCTCCTTGCCCTTAAGCCGTTTTCCATTTTCATCGCGTGGTAGTTCCATCGGCGGAAGTAGTCCGAAATTCACATTCATCGGCTGGAATGACCGCTTGGCACGCTCATTGCTGGTGCCATCCTCGTCATAGGATACGTGACCTGTGGTTATGTGATCAATCAACGCTCCAGTGGCGCAGGTATTGGGCGGAATTGAATAGCGAAGACCAAGTATGTCGGCAGCGGCAAATCTCCCGGTCATCAGGCCTATCGCAGCCGATTCAACATAACCCTCGCAACCGGTAATCTGGCCCGCGAACCGCAAGCCGGGCAGGGATTTTAGCTGAAGGCTGGCATCAAGCAATTTGGGTGAGTTGAGATAGGTATTCCGGTGCAGGCCACCAAGCCTGGCAAATTCTGCATTCTCCAGCCCGGGTATCATTCTGAAAATACGGGCCTGCTCGCCATATTTCAGTTTCGTTTGAAACCCGACCATATTATAGAGCGTGCCAAGGGCATTATCCTGCCTGAGCTGGACTACGGCATACGGCTTTTCATTTGGCTTGTGGGAATTTGTCAAACCCATTGGCTTCATCGGACCATGGCGCAAGGTTTCCCGCCCGCGCTCTGCCATGATTTCGATAGGCAGACATCCGTCAAAATAGGGCACATTTTCCCATTGCTTGAATTCGGTTTTTTCACCGTCAATCAAGGCGTCAAGAAACGCCTCATATTGATCACGATCCAATGGGCAATTGATATAATCCTTGCCGGTTCCGCCCGGTCCAATCTTGTCATAGCGGCTTTGGAACCATGCCTTGTCGAAATCGATACTGTCGAAATGGACGATGGGCGCTATTGCATCAAAGAATGCCAGTGAATCAACGCCTGTTTCCTGGCAAATCGCTTCCGCCAGGGATGGAGCAGTAAGCGGCCCTGTGGCAATGATCGTTTGTTTCCAGTCTGCCGGAGGCAGCCCGGTAACTTCCTCACGGGTAATCTCGATATTTGGATGGGTTTCCAGAGCGCTTGTCACTGCGGATGAAAATCCCTCTCGGTCAACGGCAAGCGCTCCGCCTGCGGGGACCTTGTTTGCGTCACCCTTTGCCATGATGAGCGAATTTGCCATGCGCATTTCCGCATGGAGTACACCTACAGCATTTGTTTCGGCATCATCTGATCGAAAGGAATTGGAACAAACCAGTTCGGCAAGGCCATCGGTCTGATGAGCGTCTGTCCCTCTAACCGGGCGCATTTCATGCAAAACAACCTGCACGCCCAAATTTGCCGCCTGCCAGGCGGCTTCGGAACCGGCCAGCCCGCCACCGATTATGTGCAGTTTTGAATTTCGCATGCAGCTCAATTAGCTGCTCAAATGAATTCAGGCAAATAAAAACGCCCGTACTTTAAAAGTATCGGGCGTTTTAGGTTCCAGGTAACGGATCCGGTTGATCCGGGTCGTTGTCGTTCCGCGTGGCTTGACTACAAGTCAGCGTTTTCGCGGTTTCTATGCTCAACGTCCTTTTTTGGCTACACGGACAATGTCGTAGCGGGAAATTCCCAGGTCGTTCAGTTCACGATTGCTCAATGCGCTGAGTTCGTTTACGGTACGACGATAAGCACGCCATCCATTGAATTTACCGATAAGGTCCATATCAATTTCCTTTCTTGAAGTTGTTTGCCGGAACCACGGATGATCCGACAAGACGAATATAGGCAGGAGAGAGCTCTGCAAGTAGATCAATTTTCGCATATCAGTATTGCACTTGCTGCAATGCAGCATGGCTAAATAGTGGCAAACTTTGCCGGTGCCTGCGGTTTGCCACATTGTGAGCGAAGCAGAGTAGGTGGCAACCTTATTCAGAAAGAATGCCGACAATTATCTTGCTGGATATCGGCTGGATTTTACCCACTTTTCCATCTTGCCGAGAAGCCCCCAGCCAAATAAAGCCAGGCTGAACGGAAAGCCAATCTGATATAGTTTAGATGGTGCAATCGTTTGCGAGGTTTGAAGTATTTCACCGGGAAATTGGAACAGTGACAGGCCAAGCAAGCCCAGTATTCCGGCAGCTGTCTTGCGTCCATTCAACAACCTGCCAATGCGATAGCCTAGCGCATTGTTGACCGGGTAATTGATAGGAAAAGTACGCCGCTTCTTGTTTGGTCGAACCGCATCAACGCAAACAGGTTTTTTCTGCTCAGCAAGACACATGGACAAGATTCGCGCATGTACTTCCTCATTCTTGTCAATCTGGATGTGATTTAAATCCCTGCGCTTGAACTGCGTTGCACCCTTGATCTTGCGGGCTCTTGGATCCCAAGATCGGAAATTATCCGCTTTTACGCCATTGGGACCAGGCTCCGAACTAGTCGGATCAATGGTTGCGATATATCGAACCGGAATATTCCTTGACGTAATGAAGTGTCCCATGAGGTTTGCGGAATTTGCTCCCAGCGAATGTCCGATCAAGACAACAGGACCGCCAAGCTTTCCGGATTTGAACAAACGCTCAGCTTCTGCCTCGGTTTCGCGGCGATCTGCCCAGCTATGTACACTGGTTTCGATACCCGCATTCCGCAGTTTCACCGCGAGCCGGTCAATTCCGGTTGAGAATACGGTACCGGCCAGCCCCCGAAACAGGTAAGCCCTCATCGTGAATTCCTTTCGATATGATTATGTGCGGGAACTGCGTCTTGGCGCAAGGTTGGATGATGTTCAACGAGTTGCAAGCTCATTGGTCCACTTCTCTGTCTTGCCAAGCACACCCCATCCAGTAAGCGCAGCAAATAATGAAAACAGGAGTTCGGAAATACATTCTGCAATCTGTTCCTTGCCATCAGCTCCGGGTGCAATCGCCTCAAGAATGGCGGCACCGCTTTCTGGCAGCACGATCGGGATCAGAACCGTAGCCAGCATTCCGGCAAATCCGAAGGCGGTTTTCTTGCCATCAAGCAATTTGCCTATGGAGTTACCGAGCCAGGAATTTATTTGGGTAAGTTCGCCAGTTTCGTCAGTGCCTGGAGAAGACAGCCTGTCGGCCACACCCGTCAATATGCGGCTGGTTATTTTTCTGCCGGGAGCGGAATCTCGTGAGTTGTTTCCGGCCAGCTCAATGAGCGCGATCAGGACAGGCAATAATGCGCTGATGAAATCCGGCTGGGACCCAGTTTCTGCAATCTACTCGAGATTTACACTATTGCCGCATTCAGAAGAATTACCAGATGTCGGAACACCTCCGGCAGCTTCAATTGCGCTCAAAAACACCCTGTAGTGAGCTGCGATGATGTTCCACTTGTCCGTAATATTGACGGTACGGCGGGCGCCCTCCAGATCATCTGCTCCATCGTCGGGAAGGTAATGGTTGATCCCAAAGCCGTCGCCATTCCAGCGTCCGTCGATCAGACCCTCAACCAGCACGCGGGCGGATAATTCCGGTTCGAGCATACGGTCCGGATTGGATACAAGGTCGATGCCCAGCCGCTCACCAGTCATCCGGTAATTCTTTTCCCAGGTCAGCTGAACATGGCCGCGTCCGTAATAGACCTGGCCTTTCTTTCCTTCCTTGCCGTATTTTTTACCGGAAACAATCGCGCGAGCATGTTGATCGGTTTTAGCAAACCCCTCGCGGACAGGGACCATTTGCGTGCCGGTTTCGTGATAGGCTGTAGCAAGGGCATAGGCGAGCGTTTTGCTTCTTCCGTCACCGTAGCGGGCAAACGCATCGAGAATTGCCTCGATACCGCTGACTTGCCCTCGGCCAAGCCTGCCACCGAAAATTCCGCTGACCGCGCTTCTGATAAAATCGTAAAAAATTGCCCGCTTCATCTGGCTGGTTCCCTGTTAGGTATTCAACAGCCATTAGAATAGGGAAGGCGGAAGAAGCGGGGATAGTTTGGGGCAACGAAATATCCTGCGGCTTCGCCCCAAAGGCGGACACCGGCAATCCCTCTCAAGTCGGGTATCTATTCAGCCGCTTCAAATTTACCGGGTCCGGTGCGCCTGCTCAGCAACTCCTTGAGGTATTGACCGGTATAGGATTCCGGATTTTCACAAATATCTTCTGGTGTTCCTGCAGCAACGAGCCTGCCACCGCCATCGCCACCTTCCGGTCCAAGATCCAACACCCAATCAGCAGTCTTGATGACTTCGAGATTATGCTCGATCACCACCACTGTATTCCCGCTATCGGCCAGTTCATGCAAAACTTCCAGCAGTTTCTTCACATCGTGAAAGTGCAGGCCGGTCGTAGGTTCGTCGAGAATATAAAGCGTTCTTCCGGTAGCCCGCCTGGATAATTCCTTCGACAATTTGATGCGCTGAGCTTCGCCACCCGAAAGTGTCGTCGCCTGCTGGCCTACCTTGATGTAACCGAGGCCAACACGTTTGAGCGTTTCCATTTTTTCCCGCACAGAAGGAACAGCAGAAAAGAAATCCGCCGCTTCCTCAACGGTCATGTCGAGTACATCAGCGATGGATTTTCCCTTGAACAACACTTCAAGCGTTTCGCGATTGTAGCGCTTGCCTTCGCAGACATCACAAGTGACATAGACATCGGGAAGGAAGTGCATTTCGATCTTGATCAACCCG
The DNA here is from genome assembly GCA_051009635.1 of Rhizobiaceae bacterium. Classification (GTDB taxonomy): domain Bacteria; phylum Pseudomonadota; class Alphaproteobacteria; order Rhizobiales; family Rhizobiaceae; genus BOKV01. The sequence continues at coordinate 295 of JBPCWJ010000442.1, read as the reverse complement.
TCGCCCTGACAGGCTTCACAGCGGCCGCCCTTCACATTGAAAGAAAAGCGTCCGGGCTGATAACCGCGAGCCTTGGCTTCCGGTAACTGCGCATACCAATCCCGAATCGGGGTAAAAGCACCGGTATAGGTGGCGGGATTTGAACGCGGTGTGCGGCCTATCGGTGACTGGTCAATATCAATAACCTTGTCCAGAAACTCAAGCCCCTCGATTGAATCATGCGGTGCGGGAACTTCGCGGGCGCCATTGATACGCCGTGCCGCTGATTTATAGAGCGTCTCGATCAGGAATGAGG
>JBPCWJ010000441.1:0-3076 GCA_051009635.1 Rhizobiaceae bacterium | reverse complement strand
GGCAAATCTTGAATGTTGATCTTCATCAAGTTCTATGATTTCAACACCCTCGGCTCGCAAAGCATTTGCGCAATTTTCATCATCTTCTTCAGCAAATTTTCGCTGTGCCTTGGTTGCCACCCCAACTGCTTCCTCGACTGCCTTTCGTACATCGTCTGGCCAGGATTGAACGGCTTTCTTGTTGAACAGAACAGGAGCTACACCAAGCAGATGACGCGTCATGGTTATGTGACGGTGAGTTTTGTACAACTCGAAATTATAGATATTGGTGAGTGGATTTTCCTGCGCATCTACGGTGCCGTCCTTGACCGCAGCAGGAAGGTCACGAACATCAATGGCCATCGGCTCAAAGCCAAGTGACCTGAAAACGCGCTTGTGATCCTCATTTGCCAAAGTCCGGATTTTCAACCCCTGACAATCAGCAGGTTCCCGGATCGCAACATTGGCGGACGAGATATTGCGAAGACCGTTATCCCAATATCCCAAAACCGCATATCCGGTCCGGGCTTCAACTTCACTTGCCAAACGCTTTCCCAGCGCACCATCAAGCACGGCATAGGCTCCGCGCCTGTCCGGAACCACAAAATGCTGATCAAACAATCCTAGTTCCGGCACCCTTTTGGCAAGATAGCTGGAGGAGAAATAGCAGCCTTCGAGCGAACCCTCTTCGGTACGTGACAACAAATCCGCAGCCTTGTTACCGCCGGCGACGATATTTTCTTCAAAATCAAACTCTACTTCATCGCCCAACAGGCGCTTCAATTCATCCCGCAACACCTGGCCACCTCGTGTGTGCACGGATTTGTCACCCTGATAGCCCCCAAACCGGATCTTCGTGACCATCAAACCAGCTCCCTCATTAATTCGTCAGGGTCGGCAGGCAGATCGACACTGACACCTCTCCGCGATGAAAGATCCATCGCCATGGTCATCAAAAGGTTTCTGTGTCCGTCGGCAGCCGTCGCATGCGGTGTGGATTGGCCGGTATATATTCTCTGATACCAGGAATTGGTTTCTTCACGCATCGGCCCCCAAAGCTGGTTATCGTGAAGATCGCCCGGCGGATAGCTGGTCAGAAAATCGACATGGCGTGGTGAACCAGGATCAAAACCCTCCGGTGCGTAACCGGCACCCTGGGCAACATCGGTAGCCAGAACAAGATCACGGTGGGTATCTTCAATATCGATGACACCCTTGTCACCAACAATGCCGATTTCAATTCCATAAACAGCACCGGGCCAGACCACCGGCAAGGCCCAGGATATGTTCATCGACCAGATGGTGCCGTCCGACATAGTGAAAACACCAAAGGTGGAATCCTTTGTCCCATATTGACCGAGAACCTTGTCGGTGGATTGCGCAAATACCGAGACCGGCGTCTTTCCTTCCATCAGCCACATCGACATGTCAAGGCTATGGGTTCCTGACACTACCATCGGTGTAAGCGTTGCCCGATCCTGTGTCCGTTGAAGCGTGGCAATTGGAACCATCCGGTTCATGAATGCCCGCGTAACCACGGAGTGAACATCTCCGATTTGTCCGGTAACAAGGCGTTCCTTTACTGCGAGAAACCTGCGGCGAAACCGTTGTGTATATCCGACGACCGCATCCACACTCGCCGCCTCAATGGCCGCGAGTATCTGCGCCGACTCCCTCGCATCTGTCGCAAGCGGCTTTTCGATAAACAGGTCATGCCCTTTTTCGATTGCCAACATGGTCGGGGCAAAATGAAAATTCTCATCGGTCGCGATAATAGTCGCGGTCACCTCGGGTCGTTCAAGCAGTTCCTTGAAATCATTGGTGAAGAAATCAGCGTCAACATCATTCTTCAATGCTTCACCCAGATCGGACTTGATATCGCATAATCCAATCCAGCCGACACCGGGATAGTCTCGAGCCAATACCGCGCGTATGCGGCCAATTGTACCGCATCCGACGATCGCCAACCCGATTTCTTTCCGCTCCCTTCCAGCCATTCATTCACTCCTAAAAATCTAGATCTCTACAGTCACGCTGCAGCTTCCCGCCCGGATCGCGCGGATTTGAGCGCGCGCAGCAATCCCTCAACGACAACCAGCAACACAAACACAATCAATGCCGATCCAATCCATTGTGAAACGACATATCCAAAGCCCTTGCCTTCAAATACCAGGAGGGACCGGCGAAGGTTCTCATCCGCCAGCGGAGCAAGGATTACACCCAACACGATAGGGGCAACCGGGAATCGGAAGATGGTCAGCACCCAGCCGGAAACGCCCGCGACAAACATGATCCAAACATCAAAGATTGAGAGCTTGACTGCATAAGCACCAATCACACAGACAGGTATGATCATCGGCATAAGGATGCCTCGCGGCAGGCTGAATAGTTTCACGCAAGGTCCAATGAGCGCGAAGGCGGCCAGATACATGAAAATATTCGCCACAACCAAAGCGGCGTAAATGAAGTAGATAAGGCCAGGATGGTCTATCTCGATCGTAGGGCCCACCACCACATTTTTCAGTGTCAGCGCTGCCAGCAGGGCAGCAGCAGCTGCATTACCGGGAATACCCAGGGAAAGCGTCGGCAACATTGATCCGCCAATATTGGCGTTGTTTGCCGTCTCCGCACAAACCAGCGCGTCATAGCTACCCTTGCCCCACATCTTCTTGTCTTCGGGCTTTGCGCGGCGCCGACCGAGATCATAGGCCAGAAAAGACGCAACATTTGCGCCCGCGCCGGGGATTGCACCGATAAAGGTACCAATCACACCAGACCGTGCGGCAGATCGGACATGTTTCAGGAACAAGCCCACGGGAGGAATAATCCGGCCTACCTTGCTGGGAATGGTCGGCGCGCTTCGGGAAGGAAGCGTACGTAGAATTTCCGCCAGTCCGAACAGCCCGATCAGGACGGCCACATAGGAAATTCCGTCGTAAAGCGCGAACGTCCCGAATGTAAATCGGGGTATGGCATGGATGGAATCCAGTCCGACAAAGGCAACCAGCATGCCGAGCCAACCCGCAATCCAGCCCTTCAAAGGCATTGTCCCTGCTGCCATGGAGCCGGAGACCATGATGCCGATGACAGCCAGCCA
>JBPCWJ010000440.1:0-4225 GCA_051009635.1 Rhizobiaceae bacterium | reverse complement strand
TTTGTGCAAATTCAAATAGATGAAAATTGAGTGTCAATATAAAAAAGGGCCTATGAAATTCATAAGCCCTTGATTTTGTTTAATAAATAATTGGTCTAATCACCGTTTCGAGAACTGGAACGAACGGCGTGCTTTCGCACGGCCATACTTTTTCCGTTCCACAACGCGGCTGTCCCGGGTAAGAAATCCACCCTTTTTGAGAACACCACGAAGTGTAGGTTCATAATGGGTCAGCGCCTTTGAAATTCCGTGACGTACAGCACCAGCCTGGCCGGAAAGTCCACCACCGGAAACCGTCGCAACCACATCATATTGGCCTTCACGGGCTGCAGCGATGATCGGCTGCATAAGGATCATCTGCAAAACGGGACGCGCGAAATAGGTGGTGTATTCCTTTTTGTTGATCGTGATCTTGCCGGTACCGGGCTTCAGCCAAACGCGTGCGATGGCGTCTTTCCGTTTTCCGGTAGCATAGGCGCGACCATGTTCATCAAGCTTTTGCACATATACCGGTGCAGCCTGTTCAGTTTCTGCACCCTCATTTGTGGCAAGGGCTTCAAGAGATTCGAGGCCTGACATGTTTAGGCGCTCCTTTTATTTTTCGGGTTCATGGCGGCAACATCCAGGACTTCAGCCTGTTGAGCCTCATGCGGATGCTCGGCTCCGGCGTAAACACGCAGGTTTTTCAGCTGCTTGTTGGAAAGCGGCCCGCCCGGCATCATGCGCTGAATGGCTTTCTGAACCACACGCTCGGGAAATTTACCCTCAAGAATGGCGCGCGCGGTGCGTTCCTTGATCCCGCCGGGATACCCCGTATGCCAGTAATATTTCTTGTCGCTGTATTTTTTGCCGGTGAGTTTAACCTTGCCGGCATTTATGATGATGACGTTGTCGCCATCATCTACATGCGGGGTGAAAGTCGGTTTGTGTTTACCACGCAGGCGGTTGGCAACAATGGAGGCGAGACGGCCAAGGACCACATCCTCGGCATCAACAATAATCCACTTTTTTGCCACCTCTGCAGGTTTCTGCGAGAAGGTTGTCATTTCTTCATCCCTGGATCGGATTTACTGCCGCATAGCAGGCGGCCTCATTGTTATCCTGATTTCAGAATAGCTGGCGCTGTCTATAATGAGAGCCTATGGTCACGTCAAGCAAAAGATTTCAAATCAATAAAAATAACGCAATAAATACATGCACTTAAAAATGTGGTATTTTATTACCTCATAATATGAGGAATTTGATCGGCAAAAAGAAAACCCGGCGAATTTCTTCGCCGGGTTGCAATGGATATAATATTATCAGCTTATGTGCAGCTGGCCCAGCACTGACGGACCATCTGGTTGCAGCTCATTGTATTTTGTGTATTTGCCTGCATCTTGGACATGCCTTCTTCAGGCGAGGTCGCGATCATCGCATCGGTGCCACCAGTAAGGCACTGGCCGTAAGATGAATTACAAGCTGAGGTGCACTGCATTGCGTTCATTGCCGCGTTTTGCGCCGATGCCACAGAAATACCACCAGCTGTCACAAGGCCAGCTACTCCAAGCGCTGCTACGAATTTTTTCATGCCAATCTCCATCAATATTCGGGCACGGCTAACAGGCATGGTATCCGCCCCGGAATGCAACAATGCGGAAAAGTCCGCTCAGGTTGTTTTGTAACCTGCCAAAATATAACGTCATTGCAGCTTGCCGGGCAAGGGGCGAATTAACCAAACTTTGGAGAAAACCCCAGTTTTCCTGTATTTATCCAACATTGCAGAACCAAAGGGTCAGTTTTCAGGCTTTCTGGCGAACATATGAGCCCGGCGCATCTTCCATCGGTTTGTATTTGGAAGAACCGATTTTACGTGCCGGAACTTCTTCGCCATTCTGGTCGACAATCCACCCATGCCAGTCGGGCCACCAGGACCCTTCGTTTTCCTTTGCGGTGTCCCACCACCCGTCCAGTTCACCAACTGGTTTTCCACCCGTCCAATATTGATATTTGCCTGCTGCGGGTGGATTGACCACGCCTGCAATATGGCCAGATCCCGAAAGGACGAACTTTACTTTCCCACCGAAAAATTGTGATCCGAGGAAAACTGACCGGGCAGGGGCAATATGATCCTCCTTGGTCGCCAGATTGTAAATCGGGATTGTTACTTCAGACAAATCGAGTTTTTCACCGGCCACCGTCATTTCACCATTGGAAAGCCGGTTTTCAAGGTAGCAATTTCGCAAATAAAATGAATGATTTGCAGCGGGCATCCTGGTGGAATCCGAATTCCAGTACAACAGATCAAAGGGTAATGGATCTTTTCCCTTGAGATAGTTGTTGACGACATACGGCCAGATCATGTCGCGGGAACGCAGCATGTTGAATGCAGTCGCCATCTTTGATCCTTCAAGATAGCCCTTCGTCGACATTGATTCCTCAACACGCGAAATCTGCTCCTCATCCACAAAGACTTTCAGGTCACCTGCATGGGTGAAATCAACCTGTGTAGTAAATAAGGTAGCGCTCGCTGCGCGTTCATCCTTCCAGCGTGCCATTAGCGCCAAGGTCACCGCAAGCAGCGTCCCGCCCACACAGTAGCCAATCATATTGACTTTGTCCTCGCCGGTAACCTGCTCGATTACATCAAGCGATTCAATAATCCCCTCACGCGCATAGTGCTCGAAATCCTTTCCGGCCTGTTTCTCATCGGGATTGACCCACGAAATGACAAACACCGTATGACCCTGATCCACGCACCATTTGATAAATGATTTTTTAGGGTTGAGATCGAGAATATAGAATTTGTTGATCCAGGGCGGGACTATCAAAAGTGGACGTTTGAGTACCTTGTCAGTTGTTGCCTTGTATTGAATAAGTTGCCGGACATCGTTCTGCGCGATTACCTTTCCAGGGGTGTTGGCGACATCTTGGCCAAATTTGAACGCATTGTTGTCAGCTTGCCGTACTTTAAGGTCACCACCGCCGGTAACGATATCTTCGGCAAGCATTTTCATGCCACGGGCGAGGTTCCTTCCATCCGATTCGAACGTCTCCTTCAGCACTTCCGGGTTTGTAACCGGAAAATTTGTCGGTGACAGCGAATTGATTACCTGCTGGGTATAGAAAATTGCCTTGTGTTTGGTGTGCTCATCCAGCCCTTCTGTCTTTTCAACAAGGTTTTCTGCCCAGCCCGACGTGATTAGATAGGCCTGTTTTAGGAAATTGAAGAACTGGTTTTCTTCCCATTCAGGCGAACTAAATCTCTTGTCGCCTTTATCTGGTTGTGCGACGTCTTGAGCGTCTTCTCCGGCAATTTTCTTGATGGAAGAATTCCACAACTCCATGTAGCGGGAAAATAGTTCCGTCTGTGCTTGAAGGGCTCTTTCGGGATCTGAAAGCCAATATTCGGATACTTTTCCGAATGTCTTTGTTAAATCGGATATTCCATCTCCCAGATTGTCCGTCTTTTCTCCCTTTTCACGTGGTTCCACCCAGGCTGCTGCAGCATGGCCAGCCTGTTCGATCATGTGTGCAATATTTCTTGCAAATGCTTCCGGGTCCTTGACCACATAGGGAGATTGCACACCCGACTTTGCGCTTTGCTCGCTCACATCCGGTGCTTTTCTTCCCGCCGCGCTTTTGGCGGGCGCCTTTTTCTGGCCGGATACACTTTTTTTGTTACTGGCCATAATCGAGGTCCTCCCTGTATAATTATAACCCGAATTGGACCATATTCGCCATGTAGTAATTGGAATTGGTGGCACAATAATGCATATGAATATTAATATCTTTGCGCGGATACTGCGTGACGCCCCTATTTGGAAGAGGCAAAGTGGACAAGCGGCATAAATATTTTGAGCGGAGTGAGGCAGGACGAATGCGCCGGAGATCGACTCCGGCAGCCTTCTTGTTTGCTCTGTTGACGGCAAGCGCCTGTACGACAGGGGGCGATCCCTTCCGTGCAGTTGGCGTAGATTCACCTCCGCAAGCTGAGGTCGAATTACCCGTGGCAGTAGATTCAGAAACCACGGCTACAGCCATTCCTGCAGAAACACAGAATTCAGAAAACGATGCTGATCCAATTGCATTGCCCCCCCAACCTGCCACAGCGACGGCTAATTCCAATAGTGAAGCGGTCAAATTGCAGGAAGGGGTTTCAATGAATTTGGGATCCGCGCCAGAAGTTCAGGAGGGTCCGGCTTCACCGGAAGATATTCCGCCAGCTCCTGAATTGGCAACGACC
>JBPCWJ010000439.1:0-2701 GCA_051009635.1 Rhizobiaceae bacterium | reverse complement strand
GTGATGAACCATCCTCTTTCGGGCGTTTTTGCAGATTTACCGCGTGGCAAGGAATGATCCCTTCCAACAGTTTTGAAGCCAGCGGGCATCATAGCGCAAAAGATACGTCAAAATGGAGGCTCTTTGTCGGACAGACACGATTTTGCTTGAATTGAGTTCAGAGAGGTGTGGGTCGAATGTTCACCATTCCCGGCGAACAATCAAGATATCTTATGTTGTGGCGTCAGCCTACAAAGTTCAGCATCGCCTAAAATGGTATCCAGCCAAACAATAACTCTTTCAAGGCATCGATTGACCGCCTGGTGATGCCACCCTGCTCTATCGTCTCTGCGGCATATAAGGGAGTTTCCTGGGAGAGCTCGTCGCCCTTCCATACTTTCAGGGTGGCAACTTGTTGACCTTTTTCCACCGGTGGCATCAGCGGACCGGTATAGTAGATACGTGCTTTCAATTTGTCCCGAAAACCAATTTGCTGGTAAATCTCGACGGGTCCGTCACCCACCAGACCTACTCCCGGCTTTACGCCACCATATACGCTCGCTTCGCCGACGATCTCATCAGCATCGAACAGCATTACCTTCTCAAATGCGCGGCTGCCCCAATCAAGGATTTTACGGGCTTCCTCGGCGCGCACTTTCTTTGATTTCATGCCGCTCAGGACAGCAATCAGGCGCTGGTCACGTCTCTTGACCGAACCGACAATCGCATAACCGGAGGCCTCCGTGAAACCGGTTTTCATACCGTCCGCACCATTTCCCATGGCCAGCAACGGGTTTCGATTACGCTGAGTAATATTGTTCCAGGTAAATTCGGTTTCAGCATAGAATTTATAGAATTCTGGATAACTCCTGATGATGTGTCTGGACAGAGTCACAAGGTCATCTGCCGTCACATATTGCAACTCGTCAGGTAATCCGGTCGAATTCGTGAAGTGCGAATTCTTCATTCCGATCAACTTCGCGCGCTCATTCATCAGACCGGCAAAACCCAGTTCGGAGCCAGCCATACCTTCTGCAATGATGATGCATCCATCATTGGCCGACTGAACGATCACTCCTCTGATCAGGTCTTCCAGACTGATTTCAGAGTTAAGCTCTGCAAACATGGTCGAGCCACCGGAATTTGCGCCGCCAGTACGCCAGGCGTTTTCGCTGACATAGAATGTATCGGAAAGATTGAGCTGCCCCGTACTCAACGCGTTGAACACGACCTCCATCGTCATCAATTTTGCTAGCGACGCTGGTGGGAACTTGTGGTCGGGATCTTTTGAGAACAATACAGTGCCGGTATCAGCATCCACCAATATGGCCTGTTCCGCAGGTGTGTTGTAAACCTGGGCATTGGATTGCGACGCCTGAGTAACCGTCAAAGCGACAAAAAAAATCAGAACATTTAAAGCTGCCAGAAAGCGCATCGCCAATCCCCGTAATTTTAAGCGCCCCGGCCATATTCTAACGACCGCAAAATTGTTATTCAAGAAAGTGTAAGACAAATAATGACGGATAGGCCCGTCACATCTGGAAATCAAACCTTATTCGAATCAATTCACAATAGCAGCATTCACGAAGCCTCGCAGACGAACCTGTTCCAGAACTACATTGGCCACGTCAGCGCCGATATGAAGTTTGACAATCGAAAATTCCTGACCTTCTTCAATTTCGTGATGGAAGGAAGCAGGGCCGATATCGGATGCAACCGCATGGGCTTCCTCAGCATCAGCAAGATTATCAAACACACCCAGAACAAGAGTCACCTCCCGTGACTCAGCCAAAACGAGATTTGGGGAATGGCTACTTGTTTCGATCAGGTCGAACACGTCGAGATTATCAATTGGTCTTCCTGCATCAATGATCCCGGACATAAAGGATGAAAGCAGATCCGAATCCGCGCGCAAAGCAAATGCTATTGTCAGATCCATCGCAATTCCCGGTTCTGACCGGCCTGGACGCGGTTCCGGTACAGGAACATTGCTCGCAACAAGAAATGCCTCAATCTGCTGATCAAGCGTTGCATCACTTTGCCGTGCTTTGCCTGTACCCGCGCTGGCAACAAGTGTGTTGGATAAACCAGTGCCAGGCCAAAATCCGGGACCGGAATTGGGATCACGATAAGAGGCCATCAGAAATTTTTCGTCACGACCGTCCATTCTGGCCTTGCCCACATACTCCACCTTTACGCTGGCGATCCCCTGCTTTTTGTATTCAAGCAGGTCTGCCGCCCGCGAAGACAGGTCAATTATGCGACTTTTGGAAAACGGTCCGCGATCATTCACCCTGACAATGACTGAACGGCCATTTTCGACATTCGTGACGCGCGCATAGCTTGGCAATGGCATGGTAGGATGGGCCGCCGAAAGCGCATATTGGTCATATATCTCGCCATTGGCGGTCATGCGGCCGTGAAAATTTGGGCCGTACCAGGAGGCCTTGCCTGAGGCAACATAAGTGGGATCTTCCTTGGGCGTATACCACTTGCCCCTGATTTTATAGGGTTTGCCGACCTGGTAGCGGCCACCACCTTTGGGTGTTTTCTTTGCGACGGTAAGCCGTGGACTGCTATCGACGCCCATTTCCTTTGAGGAAAATTTGGTCTCTGTCTTGATATCAGCCTTCTTGAACTGGTTACATCCAGCCAGGGCGACGGCACCGAAAATCGAGACTATCAGCACTGATGCAAAACGCATCTTGCCCCAACCCGACCC
>JBPCWJ010000438.1:0-3510 GCA_051009635.1 Rhizobiaceae bacterium | reverse complement strand
CCACCGTACCGCCCGACCAATGCATGATGTCCAGATGCACATTTACCGCTGGAATGAGGGTTTGGGGCTTCTTCCATCCATGGGCCGAGATGCCGCCAAAGCCCAAAGGTATAACATGAGGTAAAATTTCATCATGGATACGGTTCCATGGTGGCACGAGGAGAGCAGAGACATTCCCATCAAACAGGTCGTGCAGTTTCTTGCGAGCCGTTTTCATTTCCCTTATGACCACTTCCAGCGGTCTGAATCGGTCCAGCTCACAAGTCTTTTGCCCCAAGGGGCTGTGATTGACATGCGCGAAACCATGAACAGCTGGTGTGAGAAGGGGAGACCGCTTGACCAATTCAGCCAGGGAATTGTCAGCAAATTTGGGTATTGCCGCCAATAATAGCGGTGCGGAATTTTGTTCACACAATTCCGACAGCTTTCTCAATGCCGGTGTATCACTAATGGCATCATCATCCCGCAGGAACAGCCGAACCTGCCGGTCTGCAGCCTTCCACAATGCAAATTCTTCGGTAAGCAATTGTTCCGGCACGCGGTCTGAAGCTTGAGTCATGACGGAGCGCCTGCCTTTGCCATAACCCGTTCAATTATCTGGGATAGTCGTTTGGCTGCCATTTGTCCGGACCGCTCTTCGGAAACAAATGTCTTGGCACCTTTGCCAAGTTTTTCCCTGAGAACCTTGTCTGCAATCAAGCGGTCCAATATCCGGGCGTAGTCGCCAGGATTCTCGGGATCAGCCAATAAACCGGTCTTTCCATCCACCACAACCAGGGGAACGCCCATATTGTCCAGCGCGGCAGCAGGAACGCCCCTGCTGCCAGCCTCCAGATAGACCATGCCATAGGCTTCCCGGCATCCGGGCCAGGCAAGTACATCCGCCTTTTCCATCAAGCCGATTGCCGTTCCGGCTTCAACTTCCCCGGCAAAATGGATTCTATTTTTGACAGATGGATCAAATTCAGCCTCCACCATGTCACGACCCGGCCCACCGCCTGCAATTACAAGAAACCAGTTCTGATTTTCCAGCTTTGCAAGCGCCGAAGCCAGAACCTTGTAACTATCCAGTTTCGCTCCGGGCCGCATCATGCCGACCGTAAGCAGCCGGACAATATCCGGCTCATCGGGCCATGGATCTTCCTCAATTGGCGTTTCAACCAGCAGGTCTTGATCGATAAACGGGTCCATAAGGGCGATTTTCTCCGGCTCAATAAAGGTTGAGACATATTCGAAATCCGCTGGCGTCATGACAATATTCATATTGGCCATGGCAATGCCGCGCTGAGCCTCGGCTCGCCACGGTATCCATTCGCCGTTGGGGCCTTGCCCGGTTTTGCAAGGTTCGGCTGTGATCATTGGAATATTAAGGCGTTGGCAGATTTCCATACCCAGCCAATCTGGCGATTTGTCGTAGGGATGATAGCAAAACCACAAATCAGGCTGCTTATCCTCCTTTTTCCAGCTATCGACAAGCCTGTCTGCCTCTTCCCTGGCTGCTGCAATACGAGCCTCCATATGTTCTGCGGCATGGCGTTTGGAATAGGAAATCAACCGACTTGCAAGAAAAGCGTCATATCCGGCACGTAAAAGCGCATTCAGCAGCATTCTTGACATCTGGCGGTCGCCGGACGGGATGGGATGGTCGGGCGGCTTGAGAGGTGCGTAATAAGCTATTTTCAACTTTGGATTCATTGGGTATTCGTAACGCTTCGAATCATCTCGGCACCGCGGAGAAATTGTGACCTTAGCAATTGAAACCGTGATGTCGAAATGCTTTGATGTCAGTCGCATCCAGAATATGGAATTTGGGGTTGCTGATCATACGTATTCCGGTTGGTTTTTGAGCCGATCAAGACAGGCTGGAACGGGGTGAATTGTAACAAGCGGTTGGTATTAGTCCGCAATTGGAAAGCTCTGAACCTATGAAGCGCCTCGATCACGTTCGCATCCTCATGTATAGCCATGACACTTTCGGCCTTGGACATCTGAGGCGGTGCAGGGCGATTGCGCATTCTATCGTGGATCGTTTCAAGGGCGTGAATGTCATAATCATTTCCGGTTCGCAGATCGCGGGCGCCTTTGATTTCCGCGCACGGGTCGATTTTGTTAAAATTCCCAGCGTCATCAAGCTCTATAATGGCGAATACAATTCAATCGGCGAATATATTGAGCTGGATGACATCTTGCGTATGCGCAAACTCATTATTCAGCGGACAGCTGAAAGCTTTGAGCCGGATATTCTTATTGTCGACAAGGAACCCTTGGGCTTGCAGGGTGAATTGGAGCCAACACTTAAAATGCTGGGCAGATCCCCTGCAAAGACCATTCTCGGTCTGCGTGATGTGATGGATTCACCCGAAAATCTTGAGCGGGAATGGGCGCCTAAATCCATCATGGAAAAGATCAACCGGTACTATGATCGCATCTGGGTCTATGGGCCGGATCGATTTTGGGATCCGCTCGGCAGTCTGGACCTTCCTGGGGGATTACAGCACAGGCTCAAATATGTCGGCTGGCTGGACAGGGAATTGCCCTCTGTTCAACAAACCGACATGCATTTTCTGCCGGAGGAATATATTCTTGTAACCGCCGGCGGTGGAGGCGATGGTTCTGCACTGATGGAGCAGGTTCTGGCTGCCCGTGAGCATGATTGGCATAATGATTACCCGATTGTGATGGTGCTTGGCCCGTTCATGAAATCTGAAAACCGCGAGCGTATTCGCCTGCGCGCCTCAAGTCTTTCCAATGTGACGATTATCGATTTCGAAGCCCGCCTGGAATGGCTGCTAAGTAATGCAGTCGGTGTCGTAGGTATGTGCGGTTACAACACATTTTGCGAGGTGCTTTCCTTTAATCGCAAGGCCCTTTTTGTGCCACGTACACAACCGAGGCAGGAGCAGTATATCCGGGCCAGCAGGGGCCGGGAGCTTGGTCTTTGCGAGATGTTAACCAGCGAGGAAGCATCAATTCCCAGCGTGATGGCAAATGCCTTGCGTCAATTGCCGAATAATACGTCCCCATCGAAATATTTACTCCATCGTGATCTGGCGGGGCTTGATGAAATTTGCAGTGATATTGAAGAATTACTGAGCAATGACCAAATTCCTGCGGTCAGATGTATCAGGGAAAAACAACATGTCTCTACAATTGGAGTCTAATTCAGGTTCGCGAAAAGTCGGGGTAGTACTGAAAGGCTATCCCCGTCTATCGGAAACATTCATAGCGCAGGAAATAAGGGAGCTCGAGCGTCTGGGTTTTGATCTGGAACTCATTTCCCTGCGTCTTCCAACGGACAAATCTGTCCATCCGATTCATGAGGAAATTTCTGCTCCGGTACATTATTTGCCGGAATATCTTTATCAGGAACCGCTTCGGGTTTTCCGTGCCTGGTGGAAGGCAAGAAAAATGCTCGGGTACAAACGTGCAAGAAGCGCCTTTCTGGCTGATTTGAAACGGGACATGACTGTAAACCGGATAAGGCGATTTGGGCAGGGCATGGTCATAGCC
>JBPCWJ010000437.1:0-8527 GCA_051009635.1 Rhizobiaceae bacterium | reverse complement strand
ACGCAGGCCGGTTTGCAGATGCCCATCTATGACAAGAAACAGCAAATTCGAGACGAGCGCCAATCTACCCTTTTCGATGTGATGGAACTTGCCACCGGATTTTTTGTTCAGCAATTGCAGGACCGTGCAGGTGCCAAGGCAAGAGCCTATCTTCGCGATCGCGGGCTGCCTCCTCACATTCAAGAACTGTTCCAGATTGGCTATGCCCCCGACAGCCGAAACGCACTGAAATCATTCTTGTCGGAGAAAGGAATCGAAAAAGATCAGATTGAAGCTTGCGGTCTTGTGGTTTGGGGGCCGGAGATCGCTGTGTCATATGACCGGTTTCGTGATCGAATCATGTTCCCGATTCCAAACTCACGTGGCCGCACAATAGCCTTTGGCGGGCGGGCGATGCGTCCTGACATTCCTGCCAAATATCTGAACTCGCCCGAAACGGAGTTATTTCACAAATCCAATGTTCTTTATAATTTTGCCCAGGCAAGAAAACCGGTTCGTGAAAAGAACCAGTTGATTGTCGCCGAAGGATATATGGACGTAATCGCCTTGCATACGGCAGGTTTTGAAAATGCTGTTGCACCACTTGGCACCGCTTTGACATCTGTACAACTGAATTTGTTGTGGAGGCTTAATGCCGAACCAATACTTTGCTTTGACGGGGACAATGCCGGTCTTACCGCAGCCTACAGGGCCGCTGATCTCGCTCTTGAATCACTGGAAGCTGGCCGTTCACTCCGCTTTGCCCTGTTGCCGGAAGGAAAAGATCCAGATGACGTTCTTCGCGAAGAAGGTCCAACGGCAATGGGATCCATCCTTGAAGCGGCCCTGCCCTTGGCCGACTTGATATGGAGCCGCGAGATAGGAGCAGGCGTTTATGAAACACCAGAGCGCCGCGCAGAGCTCGAAGTCCGTGTGCGTTCAATAATAAATCGTATTCGCGACGAAAATGTCCGGCGCCATTATGGCCAGAACATGCAGGAGCGTCTGGCGGGTTATTTCGGTACTTCGGGCCGCAGCAATGCCACTCGTCCAACATCGGGATCTGGTTTCAAACGGAATCAACAAAGAACACAGCCTGGACGGTTTTCTCAGCAAAAACAGAAACTCACCGCCAGCAACCAGTTGTTGAACAGTGCCCTGGTGAAACGAGGAACCGGTAGATTGCCAATGCGTGAAACTGTTCTGGTTGCCGGTGTGATTCACCATCCAGCCATTCTTTCGCGCCTGTTTGAGGAGTTCGCTTCCATTCCATTGACCACACCGGAAACGAAGAAAATTCACGCCAATACATTGGATTCCATTGCTGGCTGGCAGGGCGAGGATCAATGGCCCTCAGGTGATCAATTGGCAAAACTGGTTTCCGAGCTGGATGCTGACGGCATTTTTGAGCGCATGAATACCCAGCTTCGGCAAAACAGGGTCTGGCAAGCACTGCCAGGTGCGGCGTTTGAAGACGCAGTTGACGGATGGATTCAGGCCCATCGCCTCCATATGCGAAAGCAGACACTTGAGATCGAACTACGTCAGGCAGAGAAAGCTCTGGCCAACAATGAAAGCGAGGAAAACTTCGAGCGGCTCGTGCAGATTAGAAATGAACTGGAACGGGAAGACGGAATGGAGGCACTGATCGAAGGGTTCGGGATGTCTTCAGGCAGGCCTGCAGGTGGTTTTTAATTTCAAATACTTGAAGTTTGATACCTGCAACGCCATTTGCATTTTTTGAAACAACAGGCAAAAAACTTGCCTGAAATCGCATTTTTCACTTGACGAACAGGCTTATAGCCGGAATCAACAATATTCGATGAATGCGGACAGTCTCGCGTGCGTGATGCTTAAGGCAAATCTAGCCATCCGGACCGAAGAATCTGATCTCCTGCATTTACGTCGATGCTCCAGGGCGTAGAAACATGGTTAAGGCACGGTTAACCCACATGGTCTATTCCATAACACTAATCGGGCTTCAAACAACTTACAGCTTCGGACGGTGACAACAATCGGCGGAAAGAGTCAGGCAAAAACGGAATGGGTGTCCAATGAGGGCAGGCATGTTCTGTGATACAAAATTTCACATGCAATTGCGGATTTTGGCTCCCTTGAGCTCCTTTGTAACTAAAGGTAATTGCAGCAATCTAACAAACTGGAGCTGTACCTCGCTCCATTGAGATCAGGTCGATACATGGCGACGACTACTACGCAAGAAACCACAGACGAAAAAGAAACCTCTGGCGAAACCCAGGACAGCCCGCTACTCGATTTGTCCGCGAGCGCTGTAAAGAAAATGATCAAGGCCGCGAAGAAACGCGGTTTTGTGACGGTTGACGAACTCAATTCGGTTCTCCCATCCGACGAAGTGACCTCTGAACAAATCGAAGACACCATGTCGATGCTTTCCGACATGGGCATTAATGTCGTCGAAGAGGAAGAGGCAGAAGAGGAAACGGGGACAGACCTTGCCGCTACCGGCGACAAGGCAGTCACACAAACCAAGAAACGGGAACCCGCCGACCGTACCGATGATCCGGTAAGGATGTATCTGCGGGAAATGGGCACTGTTGAACTGTTGTCCCGCGAAGGTGAAATAGCCATCGCAAAACGCATTGAAGCCGGCCGGGAAACAATGATTGCCGGCCTTTGCGAAAGCCCGCTTACATTCCAGGCAATCATCATCTGGCGCGACGAGTTGAATGAAGGCAATATTTTGCTGCGTGACATCATCGATCTCGAAGCGACATATGCAGGTCCCGAGGCCAAGGCAGCCCCGCCTCCCCCCGTCAATCCGACAGAGCAGATTGCTAAACCCGAGGAAGAAAAGCCGGCAGCAGCTCCCGTAAATGGAGCCGGTGAAAATGCCGAAGGTGAGGAATCCTCGGAAGAAGATGATGACGAGGATGATGATGATCTGGAGAACTCGCTGTCCCTGGCGGCCATGGAAGCGGAACTGAAACCCCAGGTTCTCGAGACATTCGACACGATTGCCGACTCCTACAAGAAGCTACGCAAATTGCAGGAGCAACTGGTGGACAAGGCCCTGGATAACAAGACCCTGTCGCCTGCCCAGGAGCGCCGCTACAAGGAACTTCGAGACACGATTATCACAAGCGTGAAATCGCTTTCTCTAAACCAGAACCGTATTGATGCCCTTGTTGAGCAGCTCTACGACATTAACAAGCGTCTCGTCGGGCTGGAAGGCCGCCTGTTGCGTCTTGCTGAATCCTATGGCGTGTCCCGCGAAAACTTCCTGCAGGAATATTTCGGGGCAGAGCTTGATCCAAACTGGATAAGACGGATTGCCAACCTTTCCGCAAAGGGTTGGAAGGAATTCAACAAGTCCGAATCAAAGAACATAAAGCAGATCCGATCAGACATTCAGGAATTGGCCAGCGAAACAGGCCTTGAGCCAACCGAGTTCCGCCGTATTGTCCAGAAAGTACAAAAGGGTGAGCGCGAAGCTCGCCAAGCAAAGAAAGAGATGGTCGAAGCCAATCTCCGGCTGGTTATTTCGATTGCAAAGAAATACACCAATCGTGGACTGCAGTTCCTGGACCTGATCCAGGAAGGCAATATCGGCTTGATGAAGGCAGTCGACAAGTTTGAATACCGTCGCGGTTACAAGTTTTCGACCTATGCTACCTGGTGGATCCGGCAGGCAATTACCAGATCAATTGCGGACCAGGCACGGACTATCCGAATTCCGGTTCACATGATCGAGACAATCAACAAGATTGTTCGTACTTCACGGCAAATGCTGCATGAAATCGGACGAGAGCCAACGCCGGAGGAATTGTCTGAAAAACTGGCAATGCCTTTGGAAAAAGTTCGCAAGGTACTCAAGATAGCCAAGGAGCCAATCAGCCTGGAAACTCCGATTGGAGATGAGGAAGATTCGCATCTGGGGGACTTTATCGAAGACAAAAATGCGATCCTGCCAATTGACGCAGCTATTCAGGCCAATCTGCGTGAAACAACTACCCGGGTACTTGCTTCCCTTACGCCACGCGAAGAGCGTGTTTTGCGGATGCGGTTCGGGATCGGCATGAATACCGACCACACGCTGGAGGAAGTTGGTCAGCAGTTTTCGGTCACTCGTGAAAGAATTCGCCGGATTGAAGCCAAGGCATTGCGCAAGCTCAAACATCCAAGCCGCAGCCGCAAGCTGAGAAGCTTCCTGGACAGCTGATTCCTGACTGAGTAGTGAATTGCTCTGCTGGTAACCAATGACAGATGTGAATTTTAAGTGCCGACCGGATTACTCCAGGCGGCACAATTTATTTTACCGTAGTAAAAGCTAACCTAGCGTGCCTGCAAGGTTGCCAGTGTTATTATTGCCTCGGAGGAATCCTGCCTGCTGTCGGCATTCATCCAGACAGTTTGCAAACCACTTCCCTGAAGATTGTATTGAATGGTCTGTGGAGACCCCTGCGGCGCAGCCACATAAGCATAGTTGGCTGACTTGTCGAAACCGGTGAAGAAGTGAACATAGGGTGAGCTCTGCGTCGAGTTCATGGTTGGATTTACACAAAACACTGTCACAATATTTTGGGTAAATTGAACTGAGAAGAACTGGTTTATGTTACTTTTCAATGTCAAATTATACCAATGGCTTGCGGGTACTGCATAGTACCGGCAGTACTTGCTGAACGGTTGCGGCACTCCGTCAGCCGGCAACTCCTTATTGGAAAGACCTGCTGTATCAGTCGGCATCGAAAGGATGCCAATCCATGCGTCTATACCTGCTGGTGCGGTGGTATCCACATTGACTGAAATGCTCGATGTTTGGGAGCCATCCACAAGTACGATCGAGGCCAATCCTTCTCCAGCAGTAGTGCCAGGCACAGTCACAGACATGGGAACAGTCTGGTTGCTTCCCGTAACATTGATCTGAATATCTTTATCTGCGTCATTCTCATTATAGAGAAAAATTGCATATAACTGACTTGTCAAAGACTGGCAGGTTGCTGTCTGACCGACTTCAATGAATGTACGCTGACCGCCATTCCAATCGATCGTATTGCTTGCTGCTTCTTTCACCATTGTAATGCTATTCATTATATATCTCCGATTGTATTTTTAACAAATACAACCTGAAATATATTTATTAACAGTGCAATAATTATCTTTTTAAACTTCTATTTTTCTCACATATTCAAAATTACTAAAGCTTGCTTCCGTAATTTTTTGAAATAAAACAAGCAGATAAATACAATACTAAATTTGATTTTTATTATGTATATATTGGAAATTTGAGTACACCAATAAGTAGTATTGTGCTAAATTACTTTCTTCATTCACCTAAACGAATCAGTCTTGTGAATTAGGGAATTTCACCAAACGCTAACCTCGTAATTTTGGTGCTTGGAAAATGCTCCCTGAAATTGCAGAATTAAATATAGCGATGACGCGTCAGTACGCGGCGCTGATGATATCGGACTATGGCCTCAAGCGAATGGAGCAACACATGTCTTTCCTGAAAAAGCTTTTCGGAGGTGGTGACGACAAAGGCAATGCAAAACCTGTCGAAGAGGTAGAGCATGAAGGATATCTGGTCGCAACGACGCCTATTCCCGAAGGCGGGCAATATCGTCTGTCGGCATTGATTACCAAGGAAATTGATGGCGAACTTTATGAGCATCAATTGATTCGGGCCGACTTGTTCACCAACACCCAGGATGCCTCGCAGGCCGCAATCAGAAAAGCAAAACAAGTCATCAAGGAACAAGGTGACAAGATGTTTAGTTAGGAACATCTCTGGCAAATTGACAGCGATCGAGAATGCAAACCAGCTTTACAATCAGTACATCGGGGCCAGGCCTGTACGAATTTACCCGCGACATCCTCAACTTCGTCTCAAACAGCGGTGTGGATAGCGGCTTGCTTACCTTGTTTGTGCGACACACTTCCTGTTCACTTTTGATTCAGGAAAACGCAGATCCGGACGTAAAGCATGACATGGATGCATTTTTCGCCAGATTGGTGCCGCGTGCAAATGATCCCTCAATGAGCTATCTGCTTCATCGCCTGGAGGGCAATGATGACATGCCCGCACACATCAAAAGCGCGCTGACCCAGACTTCAATCTCAATTCCGGTCGACCAATCAAGGCCTTTGCTTGGAACCTGGCAAGGGATTTATCTATACGAACATCGTGACAATCCCCACAACCGGGAGGTTGTGGCTCATCTCGGTCCATGAAGAACCTGCAAAGGGAAACCTACCTGACCAGAACATTCTTGAACTGCCAGGGATCGTCCTTGTCGATCTTTTCGGGGAATAATCCCAGCCTGTCAGTTAGTGGGGTCCAGTCTGTGTAATAGCCTTTTACGGGTCCCAGATAAGGCAACTGCACTTCAAGGCAACGACGATAGTCCATCTCATCAGTATCGACGATCCCAGTTTCCGGGTTTTCCAAAGCCCAGACCATGCCGGCAAGCACCGCGGACGTTACCTGCAATCCCGTTGCATTTTGATAAGGTGCAAGTTCCCTCGTTTCCTCAATGGAAAGCTGTGACCCATACCAATAGGCATTTTTCTTGTGCCCGTACAAAAGAACACCCAATTCATCAATCCCGTCCACGATCTCGTCTTCATCGAGAATGTGTTGATCTGACTGGGCATTGCCGCCATTTCCAAACATTTCATGCAAGGACAACACTGCATCATTGGCAGGGTGATAGGCATAGTGACAGGTTGGCCGGTATTCCACCTTGCCTTTCTTGTTCCGAAGCGTGAAGAAGTCGGAAATCGAGACTGACTCATTGTGGGTAACCAGATACCCATACTGCGCCCCCGGTGTAGGACACCAGGTACGCACACGCGTATTTCCACCCGGCTGCTCCATATAAATAGCTGATTTGCAGCCCTTCTTCTGTTTATGGGCGTTTTTCGGCATCCACTTTTCGTGCGTTCCCCAGCCAAGTTCTGCGGGCTGCAATCCTTCGGAAATAAATCCTTCCACCGACCAGGTATTCCAGAACGTATTCAGCGGTTTGGGTTCCCGCGCCCTCTGGGTATCGCGTTCGGCGATGTGAACGCCCTTCACACCCAGATCCCGCATCAGCCTTGCCCAGCCCTGCTGATCATCCTGACCGGGTTCCGTAAAATCAAAATCAAGATCATTGGCCAGGTTCACCAGAGCCTGTTTCACGAACCAGGACACCATTCCAGGGTTTGCACCGCAGCAGGAGACCGCAGTCGTTCCGCCGGGTCTCTTTTTCTTTTCATTACGGATTGGTTCACGAAGCGCATAATTTGTGCGTGTCTCCATGCTTGCCTTCTCATCAAAATAGAATCCAGGCCAAGGCTCCGCGACAGTATCAATATAAAGAACACCCAACTCCCGGCACATCCGCATGATCTCAAGCGAAGAAGTATCAACCGAGAGATTCACGCAAAAACCTTGTCCATCACCCTTCGTCAATAGCGGAGCAAGAACCTCCCGGTAGTTATCCCTTGTGATCTCGACTTCGACGACATCGATTTTATGTTTTGCAAGAATTTCCCTGCCAGTATCTGAAAGCGCTGGCTCAACCACGACCAGTCGGGATTTATCATATTCAAAGTGGCGTTCGATCAGAGGTAGCGTACCCCGTCCGATGGAACCAAATCCAATCATAACTATCGGTCCGGTAATTTTATGATAAACCGGAAAACTGCCATTCTGGGCCATGTAAACTCCAAATAAACGAGGGAATTTGTCGAGATGGTGAAACCAACCTAGCAGAGACCGGTTCCATGAAGAAACCGGCGATTGGAATCTCTGCTTTACTGGTTAGATTATATGGGTCTCGAGCGGAGGAAATCCGTTAAAGCCATATGAAGAATAGGTTGTCGTATAGGCTCCGGTACACTCAATCAGCACCTCATCACCTATGGTCAATGAGAGCGGAAGCTCCATGGGCGTTTTCTCGTACAGGACATCAGCTGAATCGCATGTCGGTCCAGCAATTATGCAGGGCTCTGTCTGTTCACCATCCCTGGAAGTACGCATCGGATAACGGATGGCTTCTTCCATTGTTTCGGCAAGACCGCCGAATTTTCCTATATCCAGATAAACCCAGCGCATACGGTCTTCTTCTGCCTTGCGTGAGACGAGAACGACCTCTGCCCTGATGGTTCCGGCATTGCCGACCATGCCACGGCCGGGTTCAATGATGGTTTCAGGTACACGGTTTCCGAAATTCTTTAGAAGCGAATTGCGTATTGCTTCTCCGTATTCGGAAGCTTTGGGTACATCTCTCAAGTATCGGGCAGGAAATCCGCCTCCCAGATTCACCATTCCCAATTCTATGCCACGCTCCCGCAATTGACGGAATATTGTTGCGGCAGAAGCAAGTGCGGTGTCCCAAGCTTCCGGATTAGTTTGCTGGGAGCCTACATGAAAGGAAACCCCCCAGGGAACAAGTCCGCTGGCTTTTGCATGGTCAAGGATGGAAATCGCCAATTCCTGGTCACATCCAAATTTTCGTGACAACGCCCCTCCCCCCCCCCCCCCCCCCCCCCCCCCCCCCCCCCCCCCCCCCCCCCCCCCCCC
>JBPCWJ010000436.1:0-13579 GCA_051009635.1 Rhizobiaceae bacterium | reverse complement strand
TGTCAAACCTGTGAAGCAAGAAAAGCAGGAGGTCGAGGAGCCGCCCAAGAAGCGGACCAAGCCTCGTCGCAGGAAGTCAAAGCAGAGCGAAGAAGAGTGGCAAATTCCTGACGCTGCAGAGTAATGTAGTACAAACACTCCTCAGCGAAGGCTGACATGGTCACTTTTTGCTGGCGCTGCCGGATTTGGGCTTCCTGCCCTTGGCCGCTGACGACTTTGCGGCCTCGTGGGCAATCTGCAGGCTTGCATGCATTTGCTTGCGCCAGGAATGGATGCTGAATGGCAGCATTGCAAGATAGATCACAACAAAGATCAGCAATGTTTGCCAAGGATAGGTCAGCAGGAAGGCGACTGCCGTTACCAGCACGATCATCAGTGGAAGCACCAACTCGCGGGCAATGCGCTTTCCAAATTCCTTGCCGGAGAATGTCGGAATGCTTGAGATCATCAACAATCCGATGGCCAGCGTATAAAATGTTGTGAAAACAGCCAGGCCATCGCTACGTTCAATACCAAGCATCAGAGCATAGACAGGCGCGATTACCGTCAATGCTGCGGCCGGTGCCGGAACTCCCATAAAGAAGTTGTTCTGCCATTTGGGCTGGTTTGGCATGTCAATCATCACGTTAAACCGGGCAAGGCGCAGACAGGCACAAATCGCAAAAATCAATGCCGCAATCCAGCCAAAGGATCGTACTGAATCCATCAGGGTGAAATACAACATCATGGCTGGTGCCACGCCGAAATTCACAAAATCTGCCAGGCTGTCCATCTGCGCACCAAATCGTGTCGTTGATTTGAGAAATCGGGCAACCCGCCCGTCCAGGCCGTCGAGAATTGCGGCCAGTATTATGGCAGCAACGGCCAATTCTATGCGGCCCTCGATTGAAAACCGGATCGAAGTAAGACCGGAGCAAATAGCAAGTAACGTCAGTAAATTCGGGAATATGGCCCGGATTGGAATGTCACGAATCCGGGGCTGGGTGTTCTGGTCATTGCCATCCGGATCAAAAGGTATGAAGGGCGTTTCCATCGAACTGATTACCCAACCCTTGTGACCGGCTGAACTGCGGCGTCATCATAGCGCGCTAGCAGTGTCTCGCCAGCAACGGCTGTTTGACCCAGCGAAACACAGGTTACCGCGCCTTCCGGCAGGTAGACATCGAGCCGCGAACCAAATCTTATCAGACCGAAACGTTCGCCTGTCGAGATATCCGACCCTTCCTGCGCCCAGCAAACAATTCTCCGGGCAACAAGTCCGGCAATCTGCACAACTGCAAGTTTGCCCTTTGGTCCATCTATGAGGATGGAATTGCGTTCATTGTCAGTGGACGCCTTGTCGAGTTCGGCGCTGAGGAATGCACCGGGTTTATGGATTATATGCTCCATCTTTCCGCTCACCGGAGCGCGATTTACGTGACAATTAAAGACGTTCATGAAGATCGAAATTCGCTGCATTGGCTTGTCACTCAAACCAAGTTCGCTTGGCGGAACAGCCTGCCCAATCGCTGACACTTTCCCGTCAGCAGGAGAAATCACGAAGTCATCACTGACCGGTGTGACCCGAGGCGGATCGCGAAAGAAATAGGCACACCAGGCTGTCAGCGCCAAGCCTATCCAGAAAAACCCGTCCCATAACCAGCCAAGAACAATGGACCCTACAAAAAAGGCGGCAATAAACGCCCAGCCTTCCCTGTGAACAGGAACGAGCGCATTTCTGATTGCATCAACGATATTGGCAAATTGCATGGTTTTCCCCGAAAATTGAAGACGACCAGTTAGCAGGAAATTACCGCAATGTCATGCGGGGCATATAACCAATTAAATGTTGCTTACCTGAATCAAACCAGTGACTTGCTTCAAACAGGAGCCTTGATATCTGCCGCTTCGCGTGCTGCGCGTAGTTTTTCTTCCGCTTCGGTTGCCTCACGCTGCCTGCTCCACATTTCCGCATAGAGGCCCTTTTCCTTCAAAAGCTGGGCATGGGTGCCACGCTCAGATATTTCGCCAGCCTTCAATACTATGATTTCATCGGCATTGACGACGGTAGACAATCGGTGAGCAATCACAACGGTCGTCCTATCCCGCGACACCAAATCAAGTGCAGCCTGAATCTCCTGCTCTGTCTGCGAATCCAGGGCTGAAGTCGCCTCATCAAGAATAAGAATGGGCGGTGCTTTGAGCAAAGTGCGCGCAATTGCTACCCGCTGTTTTTCACCGCCAGACAGTTTCAACCCGCGTTCTCCGACCTGGGTATCAAAACCGTCCGGCAAGCTTGCAATGAAGTCGGAAATCTGCGCCATGGAGGCTGCTTCGCGAACTTCCTCATCGGTAGCTGAGGTTCGGCCATAGCGAATATTGTAGGCAACCGATTCATTGAACAGAACTGTATCCTGCGGAACCATACCAACTACCGATCGCAGTGAATCCTGCGTAACATCACGAATGTCCTGATTGTCGATGAGAATACGGCCACCAGTAACATCATAGAAGCGGAATAGAAGCCGCGAGATTGTCGACTTGCCTGCACCCGAGGGCCCGACTATTGCAACGGTCTTGCCAGCCGGCACCTTGAAACTGACATTTTTCAAGATGCCGCGATCTTCGTCATAGTGAAAATTCACCTTGTCAAAGACAATCTCGCCCTTGTTGATATTGATCGGTTTGGCACCCGGCTTGTCCTGAATTTCCTGATCAACATCAAGCAGATCGAACATGGCCTCAATGTCGGTCAAGCCCTGACGAATTTCACGATAGAGGAAGCCGATGAAGTTGAGTGGAATGGATAGCTGCATCAACAGGGCATTTATCAGCACAAAGTCGCCAATCGTCTGCTCCCCGCGAGACACCGCCAAACCCGACATCACCATACAGGCGCCCATGCCAATGCCAAGAATGACCGCCTGCCCGAAATTAAGCCAGGCAAGCGATGTCCAGACCCTGGTTGCCGCTTTTTCATATCGCTTCATGGATTGGTCGAACCGGCCTGCTTCCCAGGATTCATTGCCAAAATATTTGACCGTCTCAAAATTAAGCAGGGAATCAATCGCCTTTGAATTGGCATCGGTATCATTTTTGTTCATGTCCCGGCGGATCGAAATCCGCCAATCGCTTGCGCGGACCGAAAACCATGTATAGGCCAAGATCATAACGGCAATGATCAGCACATAGCGGTAATCGAACTGGTACCAGATGACCGCAGCCATGAGAGTAAATTCAATTATGGTCGGAGCACCATTCAGGATGGTGAACCGGACCATGGATTCAATACCCTTGGTTCCCCGCTCGATAACCCGTGAAAGGCCACCTGTGCGCCGTTGCAAGTGATAGCGTAGCGACAGCGCATGAATATGGCGGAACACAAGCGTCGATAACTGTCGAACCGCGTGCTGACCTACACTTGCAAACAAGGCATCGCGGATCTGGTTCAGGCCAACCATCATGATGCGCCCGAAATTATACGCGATGATCATCATTATCGGCGCAACCAGGATTGCCGGCATCCAACCAGGTGTAGAACTAGTGCCCGTCAACGCGTCTGTTGTCCATTTATAGAAATATGGCACCAGCACGGTAACAATCTTGGCAAGGACCAAAACCAGAAATGCAAATAGAACGCGTCTCTTAAGGTCCGGCCTGTCAGACGGCCACATATAGGGCCACAAATTCCCGATGGTCGAAAGCGTTGTTCCACCGCTGGCATCAACGGTTGGGGCAACAGTTTTATCTGCCTTTGCAAGATTGGGCTGAACGGGCTTGTTCATCATGCAATCTCCGCAAATTCTGGAGAAGTCGACGAAGACACCTGCGGAGAAAGCCCTGCCACCCTTCTCGCGAGATTGGCGATCGCCTCAACATTGAGGCTGTAATTGCTACGGGTACCGTCCGGTTCACAGCTCACCAATCCGGCACGGCACAGCAATTCCAAATGTTGCGAAATGGTGGATTGAGCCTGCGGCAGGCATGAACAGATATCTCCGCAACATTTATGCTGCTTGCTACGAAGTATCTCCATGATCTGTAGCCGCACCGGGTGGGCGAGCGCCTTCAGCTGCAATGCCGTAGTTTCACAAACAACAGGCAAAGCGTCATTAGTACACTCGCAGCCGGTACCTTGATCCATTATGTCAGTGTCGATTTTCTTCATGGAACTCTTTTATCGGTAAATACCGATTAAGTCAAACCCATGGAAGTCCCGGCCTGAAAAATCGAATCAATCAGCTTCGGTGTAAGGTTAGCCCTGTTCTGATTCCTCGCCACCTGGAACGTCAAATACCTGGCCCGGAAAAATCAGATCGGGATCCTGGATCTGGTCGCGATTCGCCTCGTAAATGACGGTATACTGGATTCCCCTTCCGAGCATACGCCTGGAAATCCGCCAGAGGTTGTCACCGCGCCGGATTATAACAGAAGCACCAGACTTGATTACTCGCGTCTGGGCAGGATCAGCAGAAGCGACCTGTTCGGTCTGATCCTGCGATTTCGCCATTTCCATGCTTTCGGCCTCTTCCGGCTTCTGCTCCATACGCTCTGCCAATGTCGCAGCCCCCTGTGAGGGAGCCTGTTCACTTGTATCGGCAGGTTTGTCCATTTTGTCAGCGGACATTGATTCAGAATCAGTTTTGGCCGAACCAGTCATTTCGGAAGCTTTTTCCTCAACGGTTTCTACTACCGCTTCAACAGTTTCCATGACTTCGGCCGCTTTTTCTTCAGTAATTTCGGTAGCTTCCTTTGCCATTTCCATAGTCTCGGCAGCCTTCTCCTCGACTGCCTCTTCAATTGCAACAGCTTCCGCCTCTGCGGCCTCCATGGTCTCGGCCACCTTCTCCTCGACCGCCTCTTCCACTGCAACGATTTCAGCTTCATCCGCTTTCATGGTTGCGGCTGCCTTTTCCTCAGCCGCTTCGGTTACAGCTTCGGCAGTCTGCATGGATTGCGCCGCCTTTTCCTCAACCGCCTGCGCTGTCGCTTCTGCTGATTTCATGACTTCGGTGGCTTTTTCCTCGACTGCTTCTTCTGCCGCCACAGTTCCGGTTTTTGCCGATTCCATAACTTCGGCAGCTTTTTCCTCAACTGCTTCCGCGGTGGCCTCTGCCGATTTCATGATTTCAGCAGCTTTTTCCTCTACCGCTTCTTCTGCCGCAACAATACCGGACTTGGCTTTCGCCATAAATTCTGCTGCTTTTTCTCCAACGGATTCCTGCATTGCAGTCTGCATCTCAACCTGATGCTGCAACTCAACCGATGCGCGGCGGTCAACAGCACCACCGCTTTCTGCAAGCATGTCAGCCCGGATGGTGTAGGTTCCGCTCTCCAAAGCCTTTGCAGCTTCCAGAAGATAAGTACCACCCGCTGTCACCTTTGTTGTGCCCAGGTAATCGCCATCCAGATAGATGTTCACATCACGATTGGGTGCTCCAGTACCGGCAATGAACATCCGGCCATCTTCGACATCCACGGCCTGAACAAGTACCGGCACAATTTCAGCACCCTGGCTTTGGACAGATTGTTCTATTTGCTTGTCCTGTGAAGGCGCAGCCTCAATTTTCGCAGCAGATTCTTCACCCTGGTCCAAACTGGCGGTTTCCATCTGCTTTTCTTCAGCCGGCTTTTCTTCGGCTGCCATTTCTGTAGCAGGTGTTTTCGTTGCAGGAGATTCCGCTTGACCACCATCACCAGCAGGTGCCTGCATGACGCGCGAAGCCTTGCCCTGTTCGGTTACCATCGCCAGCAATTCGCCACCTTCTTCTGGAACGCTTACTACTCCGGTTTCAGTAGAGGTGACAGATTTTCCCGTCGAATCTGTCGCATGCAGCGTGAGTTCGTGATCCCCTTTTGCGAGTGGCTCGTCCAGCACGATAGCGAAATCACCGCCTGAACCTGCGGTCCCGGAGGCAATCTTTTCACCATTGGCCATGAGAACGACCATGCTGCCTACCGGTGCTGTACCGGCAATGACCGCAGAGCCATCCTGCTCTACCCGCAAGATATCAAAGCGTGGTGGCGCAGCATCAGCCACTGCGGCAGTCTGCGTGCCTTTGTCTTCAGATGCTGCTTGCGAAGAACCGTCGCCTGCTTGAGGTGTCGCCTTGTTTTCACTATCTGCGGCGCTGTCCTGCGCGATTGCGGCCACCTCTTCTGTGGCCGATGGATCAGGCGCCCGGGTATAGAGATAGGCTGCAGTGACACCGCCAACCAGTATTGCCCCAACGAACAACCAGGCTGCCGCGTGATTTGTAGTGGTGGAAGAAGCCATGTTCTTATTATGCTCCGCTCTGTTCGAGCTTTGATTGCAACGCGTTTATCAACGTTGATGGTTTGTTTTTCAGCACGTCAGGCGCCATTTTTCATTGCGCTTTATACCGTATTTGGTTCACGAAAAACATGTACCGTTAACTATTTGATATATTTTAATAAATCCGTTTTTCTGTTGTGTATTATGCAAATTTCTTGACGCGACGCAACATCGCGCCTCATATCATACACTGCAAGAATACGGATTTTCTCAAATCACAGGAAACCCCCGAAATTGTCAGGAATCAAATCAATTTGTGTGTATTGTGGATCGCAGCCGGGATCAAACGAAGCCTATTTACGTGCTGCTGCTCAATTGGGGGCATCCATGGCAGCGGCAAATATCGGATTGGTCTACGGTGGTGGCGCGACTGGCCTGATGGGAACTGTCGCTCAGAACGTATTGAAAAATGGCGGCGCTGTTACCGGAATTATCCCGCAATTTCTGGTCGATAAAGAGGCTGCTGATGCATCCCTTTCCCAACTCACCCATGCGATCATTACAGAAGACATGCATACGAGAAAACATGAGATGTTCCAGCGCGCCGATGCGTTTATCGCTCTACCGGGTGGATTGGGTACGCTGGAAGAAATCACCGAGATCATGACCTGGGCACAGATCGGACGCCATCAAAAGCCGATCGCGTTCGCCAATATAGAGGGGTTTTGGGATCCATTGGTCAATATTCTCGATCACATGCGCGAGGAAGGATTTATTCATACAGCCAGCAAGGTGCGACCCATCATTGAAAGCGATCCTGATGATCTTCTTGCCGCAATCATTGCCCGGGGCGTAGATGGAGAGGGTGATGCATCTATCATCGACCGCATGTAGCCTGATGCCCGGGAACAGGCGAAAATGAAAACGCTGTTTAGTGGCAAAAAGCGATTTGGGCCGGTTGAATTGCTTTTCCAGAATTTCATCCGGAGAACCAATAAACATCTTGCAAAGGCAAATTTCAAAAAGTCCAGACACCGATTGGCAATATTTTCCTTTGATCATATTGGCCTGATGATCAATCAGTATGGCGTCTATGAGGGGGAAGAACTGGGATTGGTGTTTGATTTTCTTTCACCGCTTCACGACAGATTTGAACAAACCACAATCCTCGATATCGGTGCGAATATCGGAAATCATGCTGTTTATTTCTCGGAATATTTCGATGAAGTACACGCTTTCGAACCAAATCCACGTACTTTCGAATTATTGGGCTTCAATACCAGCGACATAGACAATATCAGCTGTCACAAACATGGGCTGTCAACAAATAAGGGATCAGCAATCCTGTTCCAGGATGACAAGAACATGGGGGCCTCCTTTGTTGGCGAGGAAAAGGACCGGCCGGGAACAAAGACAAAGTCCATCAAAATTCAACTCAAGACACTTGACCAGATCCATAAAAATTTGGGGGATGTGTCCGCGATAAAGCTCGATGTTGAAGGAATGGAGCTTGATGTTCTGAAAGGCGGCAAGGAATTCCTGGATGCTGCAAAGCCGCTTGTTTTCTTCGAATTGCTGCAGAGCGATTTCAAGAATGGATCAACGGGAAGCCTCGAGTTCCTCGGTTCACTTGGCTACCGGTTTTGCTGGATAGACAAGGGTGAAACCAGGGAATCAGGTCTGAAATCGCTGGCTGCGTTCTTCAAGGGGATTTTCATTACGCCCAAAAACCGGATCGTGACGGATAATGTGATCCCGGAACGTTACCATCCATTTGTCATTGCGGTTCCACCTGCCATGGCAGCTAAGCTTTCGATGGAGACTTGACGGTGGAGGCTGAACGTTCGCGAAGCAGGCTCCAGGAATAGATAGCAATCGCAGTCCAGATCAAGCAGAAAGCGGTCAGCCTGACATAATCAAAAGGCTCCCTGAAAATAAAAATTGCAATCAGGAATATCATGGTCGGTGCGATATATTGCATGATCCCGATCGTTGACAGGCGCAGCAACTTCGCTCCCGTCGCATAAAGCATCAGGGGTATCGCGGTCACTGCACCGGCCAGACACAGAAGAAACGTGTCTGAGAGGTTTCCATCGACAAAATGCCCGACCCCTTTTGTTTCAAGCCAGACGACATAAACAAATGCAGGAATACAAAGGAGCAGAACTTCGAGGAAGAAACCCTGTGTGGGCCCGATTGGCAGCATCCTTTTGAAAAGTGCATAAAATCCCCAAGTGACGGTCAATCCAACTGCAACCCATGGCAAACCACCGGCATGCCAGGTCAGCAAAGCGACGGCGGCGGCTGCAAATCCAATCGCAATCAGTTGCGCCTTGTTCAACCGCTCCCCCAGAAACACATATGCCAGGAAAATTGAAAATAGCGGATTGATGTAATAGCCGAGGGCGGCCTCCAATGCCTGGTCAGTAGCGATCGCCCAGACATAGATGCTCCAGTTTATCGAGATGATAGCGGCGGTAAGTGCCGCCTGCGCCAGCATGACCGGGTTGGAAATCGCGCGTTTGAGGTCATCGGTTCTGCCGAGCAGGATTATGATCGCGCCAGCCAACGGCACTGACCAGAGAATCCTGTGTGCAACAATTTCAATGGCCGAAACATGTGCCACTGCCTTCATGTAGAAGGGCAGGAAGCCCCAGAGCAAATAGGCACTCAGCGCATAGAAGAAACCTTCGCGCGTGTCGCCTGTCTGCGGGCTCACTCGCTCTGGGCTTTCATCAACCTGTACCGAATTGAATCAGTCAGTGCCTGGAACGATGCATCGATAATGTTCTCCGAAACGCCGATCGTGGTCCATGACTGGCCATCGCCATCAACGCTATCTATCAGCACACGGGTGATCGCCTCCGTTCCTCCATTGAGGATACGCACCTTGTAGTCGACCAATTCCAGGTCAGCTATCTGGCTTTGATATTTGCCCAAATCTTTGCGCAGGGCACGGTCCAGCGCATTGACCGGCCCCTGCCCTTCGGCGACTGACAGAAACTGCTCACCATCAACCTCTACCTTGACGATTGCCTCGGAGACGGTGACCCTTTCACCGATGGCATTGTAACGCCGCTCGACCTGGACCCGGAAACTTTCCACGCGGAAGAAGTTATCGAGCGTCCCCAGCATCCGCCGCGCCAATATCTCAAAACTGGCATCTGCAGCCTCATAGGCCCAGCCCTGGCTTTCGCGTTCCTTGACGATTGCAATCAGCTTGTCGAGATTGGGGTCATCCTTGGCGACCTCGATGCCGCGAGAGGCCAGTTCATTGATAAAGTTTGACTTGCCGCCCTGATCGGAAACCATGACCCGGCGGAAATTGCCGACCGCTTCGGGTGGAACATGTTCATAGGTCTGCGGGTCCTTGAGGATCGCAGAAGCGTGAATCCCCGCTTTGGTGGCAAATGCAGATGTACCAACATAAGGCGCCTGTTGATTAGGGGAACGATTCAGCAATTCATCGAATTTGTGGCTAAGCCTTGAGAGTCTTTTCAAGGATTCGGGCTTAACTCCAATTTCAAACCGGTCTGAATAGGCGGGTTTGAGAGTCAGGGTCGGGATAATCGTGACCAGGTTGGCATTCCCGCATCTTTCGCCAATGCCGTTCAAGGTTCCCTGTATCTGCCGGACGCCGGCTTCAACAGCGGCCAATGAATTTGCCACCGCCTGACCGGTATCATCATGTGCGTGTATTCCAAGCCGGTCGCCCGGAATGCCGGATTTAATCACCGCTTCCACGATGCGGGAAACCTCTTCAGGCTGCGTGCCGCCATTGGTGTCACACAGCACCACCCACCGCACACCAGCATCGAATGCGGCGTGAGCGCAAGCAAGTGCATATTCCGGATTGGCCTTGTAACCATCAAAGAAATGTTCGCAATCGACAAGGGCTTCGCGGCCTGTCTCAAGCGTTGCGGCAACTGAATCCGTGATTGAACCGAGGTTCTCCTCGTTTGTTATGCCGAGAGCTACGCGAACGTGATAATCCCAACTCTTGGCGACATAACAAATCGCATCGGTCCTGGATTGATGCACAGCCGCCAGACCGGGATCATTGGAGGCGGAGATACCGGCCCGCTTGGTCATACCGAAGCCGACAAAAGACGAGTTTTTGGTCCGCTTTTCCGAGAAAAATTCTGTATCGGTCGGATTTGCGCCGGGATAGCCCCCTTCCACATAATCAATCCCCAACTCGTCCAGCATTTCGGCGATGGCAATCTTGTCAGCGACAGAAAAATCAACGCCCGGGGTCTGCTGGCCGTCTCGCAATGTGGTGTCGAAGAGATATATTTTTTCTTTGTTCATGGCTCAGTACCTGTCGCCGCGAGACGGCGAAGTTAATGTTTGCCTGTCCTCGGCGCATCGCGCCTGCGGGCAAGGCGGGCATCGCAATGTGGTGTCAAATAAGTATAATCGTTCTTTGGTCATGTCTTATGGCCCTCTTGCGGCCAGGAATCAGTGTCGTGATCAGGATGTTGGAAACTGGTTATTGCTGCCTTAAAGCCAGCGGCAGCAGCATTGCCGTCATCCTTTCTGGTCGGCAAGTCTGGTAGCGCATCTGTATAGGACAGTTTGTCGGCAGGGTTGACCTGCACTGCTGGCGGGGCAAGTTCCGGGTCATCAAGCGAACCGATTGCAAGTTCAGGTTCGCCACCCCAGTCATAGGTGAGCGGTGTTCCGCATTGCGAACAAAAGCCCCGCTTCGCCTTGTTGGAGCTGGCATATTCGGCGGGCTTTCCGCGTGTCCATTTCAGTTCAAATACGGTGACCAGCGGACCGTAGAAATTGCCAAATGCCTTCTGACACATGCGGCAATGGCAGATAGAGGCTCTGCCCAGTCTGCTTGCGCTATATCGCACCGCCCCACACTGGCACCCTCCGGTAATCTCGCTCATTGCCTCTCCTCCCATTGATTGGTGTCGTGGTCGGGATGCTGCCGATTAGTGGCGGCGATTTGGGCGATGAGCTGCCTTTCCTCACCGGTTTCTGATTCTGTCGCGGTCCCTGATGCCGCGCAAATTTCTGCAATCCAGGGCATGCGCGCCTCTTCGCCATAGACTGAAACCGGTCTCACCTCGGCTGGTTTATCGAGGGAGCCAAGCGTTATGTGAATGTGCTCGCTTGATACGGTGTCGATGGCCAGTGGCGTTCCGCAATTGGAACAAAAGCCACGCCTGACAGGCTCGGACGAAAAGAACCATGAAATTTCACCACGCGTTATTTCGAGGTCGGATTTCTGAACGCCGGCAAAGGGCATGAAGTAATTTCCCGCCGCCTTCTGGCACATGCGGCAATGGCAGATATGCGGATCGGCAAGCGAACCGTTGACGCGGTAGCGTATGGCTCCACACTGGCATCCGCCGGTGTATAATCCGCTCATCGCTTTATCTCCCAGGTGGTGATGCGTTCGCCGGTTTCAGAATCTTTTGAATCCTTTAGCTGGATTCCCTGAGCCAATAGTTCATCACGGATCTTGTCCGCCTCGGCCCAGTTCTTGTCGCGGATGAAGACGAGGCGGCGGTAAATTTCATCTTCGATAGAACCAGAAATGACGAAGGTTTCCACAACCGAAAGATTAATCCCCAAAAGGTCTCGGCCCAACGCATATGCATGCCGGTCTTCTCTGGACTTCTGCTGGCTTGCCGTTCTGCTTAGCCAACTGATCGCCTTTGGCGTGTCCAGATCGTTAACCAGGATTTCGACTATCTCGCTTGATCCAGTTTCTTCCAAATCGATCTCCGTATCCGTATCCCTGATCGATCTACGCCATTTAGCAAGAATGTTCTCAGCCTCTTCCAATCTCCTTACACTAAAATCAATCGGCTCGCGGTAGTGGGTCATCAGCATGGCGAGTCGAAGCACTTCGCCCGGCCATTTACGGCCGCCGAATTTTTCCGTGTGCAGCAGGTCGTGGATGGTGACGAAGTTACCTTCGGACTTCGACATTTTTTTACCTTCGACTTGAAGGTAGCCATTGTGCATCCAGACCTTCGCCATGGTTTCGGAACCATGAGCACAACGTGACTGCGCAATTTCGTTTTCGTGGTGCGGGAAGATCAGGTCGAGCCCGCCGCCATGAATATCAAACTCCTTGTCAAGATTTTCCTTCGCCATGACCGAGCATTCAATATGCCAGCCAGGTCGGCCAAAGATCTTCGTTCCTTCGAATTCGGCATCCCAGCCCGGTTCGTTCTGATTCGATTCCTTCCACAGTACAAAGTCTGCCGGGTTCTTCTTGTGATCCTCCACAGCTACGCGAGCACCGGCCTGCTGGTCCTCCAGCCTGCGTCTGGAAAGCTTACCGTATTCGGGCATGGCGGCGACATCGAACAATACCTCCCTGCCCTCGCCGCCAGTCGCGACATAGGCATGACCCTTGGTGATGAGGGTCTGGATCATTGTTACCATGCCGTCGATATATTCGGTCGCCCGCGGCTCGACTGTTGGCGGCAGACAACCAAGCGCCTTAACATCGGAATGAAACTGATTGGCGGTTTTTTCGGTGACTGAACGGATGGCCTCGTTCAGTGTCAGCTTTCCGCTTTTGATATCATCGCCAAAATCACGAAGCGCACGGGCATTAATCTTGTCATCAACATCAGTGATGTTGCGGACATAGGGGACCCTGGACCCATCAATCGCTTTTCCGGGTCCCTTGTATAGGTGCTTTAGCAACCGATAGAGTACGTCGAAGACAATGACAGGGCGCGCATTGCCGATATGGGCGAAATCATAGACCGTTGGCCCGCAGACATACATGCGAACATTGTCCTCTTCGATAGGTTTAAAAACTTCCTTTTCGCGCGCCAGCGTATTGTAGAGTTTCAATTCAGCCATCAGTACTATTCTTCTTCCAACGATTTAGATTCCAAATCCAGTATCGCGACCCTTGAACACCAGATCGCACGACGAGCCATTTGCCCGTGGCCGGGACGTTCGGTTTCTATGAATTAAGGAAAAGAACGGCCAGGCCAGCGGAATGCTAGCTGATAATCGTGCAGATAATGCAAACGCCGCAAAGGGCGGTGAGGACCGTTTTCATGGCCGCCATATTGCCGTTAATCGCAATTGCGTCAAGGCGAATACGTTACCAAATCCGTAAGTTTTACGAATTGTCATGAAGAATTTGTTGCGCAAATATCACTCAAGAGGGGGATTCTGATAAAAATCATGATTATTTTATCGAAAATTCTAGAAAAATATGAAAAATTCGCTTTTCGGGAACCTTTTTGCCTCATTCTTGCCATGCGGTGGGTATGTAGGCCTGCGTTAATTAACCCGCCGCAAAATTGGCGGTATTAACATGACCCAGGACACAAGAGAAATGATCCATTATTC
>JBPCWJ010000435.1:0-3289 GCA_051009635.1 Rhizobiaceae bacterium | reverse complement strand
CTCCAGAATCCTGGCGAACTCGTCGAGGTCTTCCTCGGTCTCTTCTATGATCTGTTTGGAAAAATTTCCGACCGGTATCTCTCCAACCGGACGATCCGGATATTCGGCGACTTGTGTACTTGGGTCGGCATTTGGAAAACGGGCGTTTGCCGGATTTCCGATGATAACCTCCTCCAATGGATCCCACTCGTTACAACTCCACACTGCCGCCATATTCGCAAATCCTTCCTGGGGTCAGGACGCCAAAATTCAAAGGCCAGATTGCCCGTCGTTGAACCGCCAGGCAACACCCAAATTTCGTGAAATTCTAATCACTTTGGCCAAGTTCGACTTTGTCACATTAATTATGGAATTTTTCTGTTCCTGCTCTCGCAGTGGATACTGCCCGTTAACCATTCGGCAAAATTTTAAGCTGTTAGGAAACCATTATTGACTTTGCCATATTTTTAAGAAAATCGGATCATATTCTATGGGGACGACGCAGCACCTTTGAAACCCAGGTCAAAAGGTGATTGCGGAAGTCGATTGGGTATCCGGTGGGACTTGAAGCGGGGCACTTGCGATCTGCATGCGAAAATTTACCAGTATAAAATTTGCGGCCATTCTTGGCGCAGGCTTGTTGATATCCGGCTGCATGAGCGGAATTGATTATGGCGACGGTCGTGGGAATGTACCCATTCCGGCCAAAATGATGGCGGATATGCGTGAAAACTCCATGAGTGCCAAGGACCCTGTGCTGGTTCGCATTTTCAAACAGGAGAGCGAACTCGAACTGTGGAAGCGTAACAGTTCCGGGCAATACGCCTTGTTGAAGACATACCCAATGTGCCGTTGGTCAGGAAAACTGGGACCGAAAACAAAACAGGGTGACCGGCAGGCCCCTGAGGGATTTTACACGGTAAATGCCAGCAGGCTGAACCCGCAATCGAAGTTTCACCTGTCGTTTAACCTCGGATATCCAAACCGCCTGGAGCGCGCCAAGGGCTATTCCGGATCTGCGCTAATGGTTCATGGCGCATGTTCTTCTGCGGGATGTTATGCCATCTCGGACGAATATGTGGGCGAACTTTACGCTGTGGTGCGCGACGCGCTGCGTGGTGGACAACGCGACTTTCAGGTCCAGGCATATCCCTTCCGGATGACGGCAGAAAACCTGGCTGCACACCGCAGGGACCCGAATTTTGATTTCTGGATGGATCTAAAGGCTGGGTATGACCGTTTTGAGGTATTGCGCCAACCGCCGGAATTCTCCTTCTGCAACGGACGTTATCGCTTCGGCAAAGTGAAGGGCAAGAAATTGCAGTCCGACCCGCTTGGGTCCTGTCCGCAATATGAGAAAATGCCGGAAGCCGTCGAAATGAGAACTGCGGCCGATATGTCAAGAATGCAGGATCTGATTGGCCAGGGATACTCGATGAGCTATGTCTACGAAGATGGCGGCATGCACCCTGTCTTCCGCAAGGTGTTGGCTAGAAAGGGTTCGAAATATCTTTCCAAAAAGACATCTGCATCCTCGGTTCCGGTGAGCAGACCCGATGCCGCATTGGCCGATCCCTACACGGCAAGAGACGACCAGTCCTGAACTCCCAAGCCGTCAATTTATTGACGATCAGCAAGCTAGATCTCGGTGTGCCGGTGCAGGGGTTTTTCATTCCGCGTCTGTGACCCTGGCTCGACCAGTGACAGCGAGTAAAAACCTGCGGCAAGGCAAAATGCCAGCAGCACCATTAGCGGAATTGTAGGGTCGGCATAATGTGCCACAATGCCAAGGATGGAGGCCAGACCAATCGCCAGAACACCCACGACAAGATCGCTTAACGCCATCAGGTTTGGCCGCTCTTTCTTTTTTGTCATGTCAATAAAATAGAGATAGCGCCCGTTAACCACACCATTTCCCGCGAAGGCGACGAGGAAGACGGCCACCGCATAAAGCGAAATGCGTGTAATCATGTTGGTAAAGTCCAGCGCCAGTGCCAGCAAGATTGCGGCAGCTCCCAGAAAGCAACTGGCGATCATGACCTGTTTTCTGGAGCGGCCAGCCAGCCAGCCCCAGATCAACGAACCTGCGACCACGCCGGCACTGGTGGCAACCACCAATATACTCAAGCCATGTGGCGTTCCCTTGTGAAAACCAGAGGCGTGAATTGTAAAGAACGGCAGGGCCAGCGTGACTGAAAGAAAGAGTATTCGGGCAGCCACATAATGGCGGAACCAGGCATAACGGGCACCGGTTTCCAATCCCTGTTTGAGATTGGATGCAATCTGGCGAAGACTATCTCCGAATTTGATGCCATGGCTCTTTTTTTCGGGTTCGGCTTTCTTTTCGGGATCGACTTCAGATTCTTCCCGCTCTGCCTCCTCAAGGAGCCTGACACCATAGATGATCAGTGCTCCGGCAATTGAAGCCACGATGCCCGCCCAAAGCACGGTGATATGACGCTGCAAAGGTGATTCAGATGCCAGGAAGTCCTGCGTTACAAAGACAACCAAAATTGCCACAAGTCCTCCGGCCATCGCCTCCGTGAATGTTACCCGGTTCCGCTTGTCGGATGGAACGACCACACCAAACAATTGCCCATAGCCTACATTGGATATCCCCTTGCAAAATCCGAGGATCACTGCGACTGCAAGAAACAATGCAGCAATGATCAAGGGCGAAGCACCTTCCGAAGAAAGAGCAAGCGCTACCAATGCAAATGCAGAAAACAGGGTTGGCAGAACAACATAAATCTTCGCGCGTGTGGTACGTGTCAGGAATGGAGCTGCAACAAGCTCGGCAATGAGGGAAGCACCCCACATGAATGGCAGGAGCAGGCCAGCGACAATTACCGGGGCATCCAGCGCCAGATAAAGAAACGGCAAAACCAGTGTCGGGCTGATAAGCTGCCCGGCTGTGGACGAGGCAACACCTGACGACAGAATCAGCGAATAATTTCTTCGATCAACATTCTGATTATTTTCGACTTGCGCCTTGGTTGCGTCCGTCATGTTGTCGCCAATGTGATCTCACGAGCTACACTTTACTTCATTAGTAAAGGTTAGAATAAATCCAACAAGGGCGCAATTCGAGTATTGGTTCAGCCTAAATCACAGGGTCTTCACCCTAATGCGAAGTCTTTCCCCATTTGCGCATAATCGCCGCCAGCAGGTTGGAATAGTCATCGGTCCAGGGTGTTGTGCCGGTATCGGCCAGCGGCTGCCAGCGTTCGTCGTCGGCCATGTTGCCCAAAGCTGTTTCTGAATTGACCAGAACTGCCACCTCGCTCTTGTTGATCAGGGCATTTGGTGG
>JBPCWJ010000434.1:0-15645 GCA_051009635.1 Rhizobiaceae bacterium | reverse complement strand
GTTTGAAGAGGATTTGGCTCGCCATGACCAACAATGATCGGGCCAATCCAGTATTTGCAACCGGGTAGAAAAGGAGGGCAATCGAAATGAAGTTGAAAAGTATCAACCTCACGGCGGAGCTGATTTCTGTTGCTGTCCTCCTGGTTCTGTCATGCATGAGCCTGCTGACGCTGAATTTTCTGGTAGCGCCGCCAAAGGTTTTGTTTGGCAGGTCCCTGACTGCAATTCCGCCTTCCTTGTTTCCGGCAATTGTGATCACCCTTCTGTCAATTTTATGTGTGATGTGGCTGGTACATCTTGCCAGACAGGACCAACAAGCTGTCAGTGAGCCCGGCATATCTGAAGGTATTTTCAGGGCAGTGGCTCTGTTTGCGATCATGACTTTTTATGCGCTGGCAATGGTTCCGTTCGGGTTCCTGATATCCTCGGTGATTTCGCTATCAGCCATTTCCTGGTTGGTTGGAAACAGGTCGATCTGGCAGATAGCATTGCTTTCAATTGTCAGCCCGGTCGCGCTTTATCTGGTAGCGACCCGGCTTTTGGCGGTCTCCTTACCCGAGCTTAGCCCGATTGAATTCGCCTATTCCCGAATTCTGGGAGGTTAATGTGCATCCATGTCTTACACCGGGAAGATCTTGTTAAATGATTGAGCAATTCATCACCGGATTTGGCATGGCCATGCGCTTCGACACATTTTTGTTGATGAGCGCGGGATTGCTTGGCGGCATGCTGGTTGGGGCCCTGCCGGGGTTCACCACGCTCATGGCAATGGCAATCCTTTTGCCGATCTCCTTCTTCCTTGACCCGATTGTCGGAATTCCATTCCTGCTTGGTGTATACAAGGGTGGGATATTCGGTGGCAGTATCCCGGCGATCCTGGTTTCGATGCCTGGAACAGGTGCTGCCGTTGCTACTTCGCGTGACGGTTTCCAACTGACGAAAAAAGGGCAGTCGCGCAAGGCGCTGGATATTGCCCTGTTCTCTTCTGTGTTTGGTGACACGACGAGCGATATCTTCACGATCATAATGATCTTCCCGATTGCGTTCCTGGTAATGCAGTTCGGGCCGCCGGAATTATTTGCAGTATTGCTGATGAGCCTTGTGATTATTGCAGTTACGACCGGTTCAAGCCCCATCAAAAGCCTGATCATGATGGCATTCGGATTGTGGTTGTCATTTGTAGGAACCGACCCTCTGGGCGGAGTTGAGCGCTTTACATTCGGCCTTTTCGAGCTGAAATCAGGTATTCCGCTACTGCCCATGCTGATCGGTGTGTTCGCCATCCCCGAAATCGTCACTGCGGTGATGCGCAACAACAAGGTTCTCAAACTTGCGAGTCTGGTTGGGGAGCGGCTATCCATGGCTGAGCTCAAACGCTGTTTCCGTACTATCTGCAGGTCGACTGCCATCGGTGCCGCGATCGGAATTGTCCCCGGTCTTGGTCAGGTGGTTGCGGCGATGATGGGCTATGCCGCCGCCAAGAACGCCTCGGACCATCCGGAGACTTTTGGTGAAGGCGAAATAGAAGGGGTTGCTGCGGCTGAAGCGGCCAATAATGCGGTTAACGGTCCAACGCTAGTTCCGTTGCTGACACTTGGTATTCCGGGGGACAATGTCACCGCAATCCTGCTCGGCGCATTTGTCGCCCAAGGCTTGCGTCCCGGGCCGGAATTGTTCGAAACCCAGGGCGCGACGGTCTTTGCAATCCTGGTAGCC
This sequence comes from Rhizobiaceae bacterium, assembly GCA_051009635.1. Classification (GTDB taxonomy): domain Bacteria; phylum Pseudomonadota; class Alphaproteobacteria; order Rhizobiales; family Rhizobiaceae; genus BOKV01. The sequence goes on along the minus strand of JBPCWJ010000434.1, from coordinate 13,929 downwards.
ATGGTGTTTGCCAACCTATTGTTCCTGATCATCGGCTATCTTTCGATCCCGTTCTTCTCGCGCCTTGTGACAATCAAGACGTCGTTGCTTATCCCGATTGTCATCATGTTTGCGTTTGCCGGCGCTTACGTTTTCCGCTCTGATTCAGTGGACCTGATCATGCTGGTGGCTTTCGGAATTTTCGGCCTGGTTGCCAGGGCAGCGAAATTTGATGTGATGCCAATGGTTATGGGTTTCATACTTGGGCCACCAATGGAGTATGCTTTCGGACAGACAATCGCGATGGCGAATAACGACATGATCGGATTCATGCTGACAGAAAGGCAGGCATTCCTTGGATTGTTGATTGCTACACCGATAGTCGGATTTTTGATCTGGCGCCGGTTGCGCAATGTGGACACCACCTAAGGTGCCTTGAGGGGATACATCGCCCCCGAGGCACTAAAATACGTCACGATGTAAAACAGGAGGAAGAGTGATGTTTTTGAAAACCCTGAGACAAGCAGCTTCGCTCGTCGCGGGCGTCGGACTGGCAATTGGCCTGTCCGCCGGTACTGCGCTTGCCGAATATCCGGAAAAACCAATTACAATGGTAATTCCGCTCGGCGCGGGAGGGTCTCATGACCTGAATGCACGGGTAATAACCTCAATAATCCCGACCTATCTCAATCAAGCGATGATCGTGCGGTTGACACCTGGTGCAGGTGGGCAAAAGGGAACGCAGGAAGTTGCGAATGCCGAACCTGATGGCTACACGCTGCTGTTTTCACACAACTATATCGACATGCTGCAACAGCATGTGGAGTCACTTCCATACGACCCGATGAAGGATTTCGTACCGATCGCCCGCGTTAATTACGCGCCTATCGGTATCGTGGTTCGCGCTGACAGCCCCTACAAGACCTTTGATGATCTGATAGAGGCTGCAAAAGCTAATCCGGGCGGCATCCGCATGGCTCATTCGGGCAACTGGGGAGCGCTTTTTGTTCCTGCTGCACAGTTGATGAAAGCCAAGGACGTCAACTTTAACCTAGTTCCTTATCAAGGTGGCGGACCAGCTCTGCAGGCATTGCTCGCAGGAGATGCCGATGTGACCATGGGCTTCCCGTCGACCTTGGGTTCGCAGATTGCAGCCGGTAAACTGCGCATGTTGGCAACAGCCGGTGACGAACGCATTATCGATGATGTTCCATCATTCAAGGAGATCGGAATCGGTGGTGACGTCGGTTTCATGCACCGGATCGTTCTGGCACCTGCCGGCACACCTGATGATGTTGTCGCCAAGCTGACTGATGCATTCTCAAAGCTTCAGGAAGACAAGACCTACAAGCGCATGATGGGCCGGTTGGGCGAAAACATGGATCTGATCGATGGCGAGGGCTATCAGAAAATGCGTGAAGATCAAGACGGGGCCTATAAGGATCTCGTGGCTAAAATCACGTCACAATAAAAAGCTCGGTTCCGGGCACGGAAACTTTCTGTGCCCGGATTTTTCTAACAGTTTGTCAAAGCGGCGCGACTGCCAGACTTTTCGCCAAATCATCCAAAACAGATTTTAATTGAGCCGGGATTGGAATTCCTTCATCCGACCGCTGCTGTGTGATCTGGGCCAGGCGCTCTCCCGGCAGTCGTATTTCGGATGCGCCCGGCAACAGGGGAGAAGATTTCATTTGGTCCCAGACTTCATCAATGCCGGATTTGAAAACCTCAAGATCAGTGAATGCCTTGATGTCGAGAGCGATGATGAAATGGCCGGTATTTGTGGTTGTCCTTGAATCTGCATTGAAGTCAACAACATCCCGCCCGAATGCCGCGCCGTTCAAGGTTCCTGCCAAAATACCAAAGATAAGTGCCAATCCGTAGCCTTTTGGACCACCAATCGGAAGCAGAAAACCTTCAGACGCACGATTTGGATCGGTAAGCGGTTTTCCCTCGCGATCAATCATCCAGCCTTCCGGCATTTTCTCGCCGCGCTGAGCTGCGGTTTTGACCTTGCCGTAAGCGGCAACTGTTGTCGCCATGTCGAGGATTATCGGAACATTTTTGCCGGAGGGAATGGCAATTGCGATAGGATTGGTACTGAGGAGCATTTCCGTACCGCCCCAGGGCGGTAAATGATTGGCACTACCGACCGCAACATAAATTCCGATCATGTCATGTTCCAGCGGCATCATCGCGTAGAGCGAGGCAGGGCCGGCATGATTGGAATGCCTTGCGCCGACCCAGGCGACCCCGGTTGTTGCAGCTTTCTCGATTGCCAATTCAGCAGCATGGCTCATCACAAGATGGCCCAGGCCGTTATCCCCATCAATGAGTGCGGTAGCGGTTCTCTCTTCCAGTCTTGAGAAGTTTGGCGAAACATTGAGGCCACCAGCGGATATACGTTTTACATATTGCGGAAGCCGAAAAACGCCATGACCATCCTGCCCCATCAAATCTGCCTTTGCCATCAGCGCAGCAGCTTTTAGCGCGTCAGAATTACTCATGCCGCAGGCGTGGAAACAACGAGCAATAAATGCGCTCAATTCGGCATAGGAAGCTTTGGAATTCTGGCTATTCATTGTAAGTTGTTCTCCATATTGGCTTGCAATCCGGACCAAGGTTTCGGGAATTTTCAGAGAGGGCAAAAATGTCTCAGGGACTGACCATCACATATGAGGGGATTGATGTTTTCAGCCGCGGCGATGGTGTTCAAACCCGTTTGATGATCGGCAAGGGAAATGCCGAGAGTACTCCATTTACTACCGGTACGTCTCTTTTTCCGCCAGGATGCGGGGCACCAATGCATACTCATAATTGTGCCGAACAGGTTACGATCCTTGAGGGGAGTGCGGAGGCCAGTATTGATGGCAAGATCTTCAATCTGGGTCCGATGGACACGTCTTTCGTTCCAGCGGATATACCGCATTATTTTCGTAATACCGGTGAAGATAACCTCGTGATCCTCTGGGTTTATGGTGCGCGGGATGTCACGCGGACTTTTACGGAAACCGGCGAAACGGTTCCGCATATGTCTACGCGCGACCAGGTTTAAAGACAGGGACAATTCAAATTGCTCCCAAAAACTGCCACCAAAAATAGGTTATTGGCAGGCCGATAGCTGCAACTGCCAATGCGAGGACCAGGCAAATCTGTATGAGAACCCGCATCGGAATTTGCGCCATCGCCATGGCCAGAATGAGGGGCGGTGCCTGATAAGGCAACAGAGGAACAGCTATCCCGATAATCTGCGCCATGGCTATTGTTTCAAGCGGTAACCCGGTTGCATCTGCTATTGGTTGCGCCAGTGGTGCCAGAATTAACGGCGCGGCTGGCGCCGTGGTGAACTGTGACATGAACATCGCCAGACCTGAAGTTGCATAAAGGTCCCATAATCTGCCATTTTCGCCAAGGCCAAGTTGGGGGATAACAGCATTTGCGAATTGTGTATCCAGACCCAGATGCCGCATCACCGCGCTGATACAAAATACTCCGGCCAGGAAGAATGCCGGAGACATATCTATCTTGTCTTTCATGACGGTTTTTTCCAGAAAACCCAAGGAAGGCAACATCAGTATTGCTGCAAGTGTCAGCGCTATCCAGGCAGGGGAGATGCCGTGCAGAAAATCAGTTGCCCAAAAAGCAATTGCGATTGCTAAGAGGAGAAACAGTTTTTGCTGCAGGGCAGTCAGTGGTTCCGGTAATTCTATCGATGAATCAATGGAAGAAGAATTATTTGCGAAGGGAATCAGAAAAGCCAGCAATACCAGCAATCTGACAAGATTTACTGGAAACTGCATAACGAAATAATGGGCATAGGCCGGTTCAAGGCCGAACAATGTCTCTAGTGCACCAAAGTGCACGATCGTTGGAAGGTTTGCAGTCAGAATCGCGAATGTCGGAAGCAGGGTTGATGTGACAGCAATCGCTGTAAGGCCGATATACCCCCTTGAACCTGGTTCATAGCCCATTGTCTGGGCCAGCGACATTGAAATTGGCATCAAGACTATGATGCGCGGAATTGTCGATGGAACCAAAACTCCAAGCATGACACCGCAAATGGCAAGAGAGATAACTGCCTTGGGATAGGATGCTCCGGTTCTCCGGAAAATACGCAGGGCGATTTGCCGACCCAGGCCGGTTGCGGTGATTGCTGTTCCAATTAGCAGGCCAGAGAACAGCAGCCAAAATCCACTGGTGGCAAATCCTGAAAAAATCACTTCGGGAGGAGCTGCTGCCAGGGCAAGGAATGCCAGGAAGGTGAACAGCGAAACTGCGGTTTCAGGAATTACCCGTGTGGCAAACAGGGTAATGGCCATAAGCGAGACAGCAGCTACCTGATAGGAGAGTGCATTCTCGCCTCCGTTTACCGCAATCAGGAGCGAAAGAATTGCCGCCAGCATGGTGAAGATCATTGCCGGTGACAACATTGTCTCAAATGATGACTGGCGACTGGTCATTCAATAATGCCCCGATGATCGTACCAGAATTTACGGTACGATAATTGTTGACCCGGTCGTACGGCCTTCTTCAAGAGCGTGATGCGCTTCAGCAATATCTGCCAATGGATATCTCTGGTTGATGTTGACGCTCAAAACTCCTTTGCCAACTAGCCGGAACACTTCCGAGGCCGAATGAACGAGATCCCCACGGACTTTGATGTAATCGGCGAGCGTGGGCCTTGTGAAATAAAGCGAACCGCTATGTTGAAGCAGGCTTGGTGTTACGGCTGGTGCTTCTCCAGTTGTGGCACCGAAAGAAACAAACAGACCGTAGGTTGCCAGGCTGGCGATTGTCGCGTCAAAGGATGCTGCGCCAACACTGTCATAGGCAACTTCCACCCCCTTGCCATCGGTTAGTTCCCTCACCCTTTCGGCGACATCTTCGGATTTTCTGTCTATGGCTGCGTCATAACCAAGTTGCTTGATAGAATTGCAATTTTCCGAGCCCGCCGTGACACCAATCATCCGCGCTCCCAGATGTGAGCCCCATTGACCAGCCAATTGCCCCACGCCGCCGGAAGCTGCCCAGAACAGCACATCCTCGCCTTTTGAAACCTTGTGGGTTCTGTTCAACAAATATTCGACCGTCATGCCTTTCATCAGAATGGCGGCGGCGGTTTCATCATCAATTCCATCGGGTATGGAAATAAGCCGTGCCGCAGAAACATTGCGATGAGTGGCGTAGGCTCCCAGAACCGAACCATATACGACCCGCTCGCCAACTGAAAAGCCGGTTACATTTTCTCCGAGTGCGATGACCTTGCCTGCGGCTTCGAGCCCGAGCGAGCTTGGTAATTCCATCTTGTAATGGCCGGAGCGCTGGTAGACATCCATGTAATTCAGGCCGATTGCTGTTTGCTCGATCTGTACCTCGCCCGGTCCCGGTTTCTCGAGGTCAAATTCCTCAAGCTTCATGACTTCAGGGGCACCTTGGGCATGTATCAATATACGCTGGGCTTTCAACTCACTCTCCTGTCGTAAATTTCTAAATTGAATTCAGTTACTTCGTAGCTTCGCCGCCCGCAACAATGATTGTTTCAACCTCGCCTGCGCCGGTTTCGCGCCGATGCCTTGCCGCTTCGTTGTATTCATCGGATTGAAAGCAGTTAACGCCATCTTCGAATGTCGGAAACTCGATCACGACAAAACGGTGAAATTTCTCGGGCCCTTCCATAATCTGATATTGGCCTCCACGTGCCAGAACCTTGCCGCCATATTTCGCCAGGATTGCGGGTACCTGATCAGTATATTTCTTGTAATCAACCGGCTCGTTTACTTTTGCTCTTGCAATCCAATATGCGGGCATATTTTTCTCCAATGTCCTGGGTCTGGTTTGGGGTCTACATCACATAGTCTGGAAGCAGATTTGCAATTTGCGGAAACGCAATGATCAGCAATACTGCCACCAACATGATCCCCCAATAGGGAATTGACGACAGGAATATTTGATGCACGCCGACATCATTGTCCTGGATCGCAGCCTTTACAGTATAGATCAACAGACCGAATGGCGGCGTCAATAGTCCGGCCTCAATTGCGATAATTCCGACTATTGCGAAACTCAGCTGATCGAAACCAAATGCCAGTGCAACCGGTTCAACGATTGGCACGGTCAACAGCATGATCGAGATGGAATCGATGATCATTCCAAGAATGAACCAGATGACCACGATGATGGCGAGCACCTGCCAGGCTTCCAATCCGGATGCTATGAAGAATTCACGAATGGCGGAAGTAACACCTGTCATTGCAAGTGCGCGTGAATAGAGCGCAGCCAGTAACAGGAGGATCAAAATCGGTGCGGCCGTTTTTCCCACCGCATAAATGGCGTCAACAAATCCCTTGGGTTTCATCCCCTTGATCATGGCAAGGATCAAGGCCAGTGCTGCGCCAGCTCCAGCCCCTTCGGTCGGAGTAAATACACCCCACCAGATACCCCCAAGGACCGAGGCAATAATGCCGACGACCCCAATAAGGGATACGAGAAACTCGCCAGGAGTCGCTTCGGCCAGTTCCGGATTTTCTTCCAAAGCGGGTTCGGGCTCTTCAATGTTTTCCTTACCCGCGCCAACAGTTTTCGGACTAAGGAATGCCGTCAAAAATATGTAGAAAATGAACATTGCCGCCAGCAACAGACCCGGGAGGACGCCAGCCAGGAACAATCTTCCGATTGATTGCTCGGTAAGGATACCCCAGACAATCATGAGGACCGATGGTGGTATCAACATTCCCAGGCAGCTTGAGCCCGCAATTGCACCAAGCGCAAATCCGCGGTGATAACCATGGCGCTTCATTTCGGGATATGAAATCCGTGAAAATGCAGCTGCTGAAGCGATCGATACACCTGTCACGAAGGAGAAAATCGTATTGCCCAGCACCGTAGCGATAGCCAGTCTGGCCGGTATGCGCTTCAGGCCGCGATTAATTGCAACATAAATGTCGGTTATGGCTCCTGATCGCCCGATAAACTCGCCCATTAGCATGAATAAGGGTATGACGGCGAAGGTGAAATCCCTCAATGCCTCAGCAGCAGTCGAAGCCATGGTTGCCTCGACTATCCTCAATTTCCCGGTAACCAGATAGATGCCGACTGCGCTTGCTATTCCAAGCGACACCGCCACGTGAACGCCGAGGAAAACCAGGCAAAGCAGCAGGCTGATCATCAAAATGGCGGTCGAGAAATCAAACACAAAATGTTCCGTTAATCAGATGTCCAAACGTTCAACGCGCAGGTCAAAAAGTTCAATTGCAGCAAGAAGAAGATAGTTTAATCCGGCGAGGGCCGAGCCTAGCAAAATTGCAAACCGGGCTGGCCATACCGGCACACGAAGCGCACCTTCGCCGTCAAACTCGCCATTGGCGAAGGATCTTGACGCCGGTATTATTCCCGCTTTCAGCAGGTAGAGAAAAAACAGCGCCCCCAGAAGATAGCCAAAAATCAATAGCGCTTTCTGGACCTTGGGACTCATCATCAAAACCAGGAAATCGGCCCGCAACATCGAGCCACTACGAACCGCAAAGCCGACTTGCAGGAAAACGATCATTACGACTGAATTTGCAACAATTTCCTTTGTGCCATGCAGGGGCATGTTCATTGCACGAAAAATAATGTCGGCCAAAATGAAGAAGCAAAGGACAAATGCCCAAACAGCGCCCAGAATCATCAAAAACCGGGTAAGATTGTCAGCTGTTCGAACAAGAAACATAAAGCGCTCGCAGGGTGTGAAAGGGGCGCACAGTAATAACCGTGCGCCCACTCATGGTTATTTGATCTCGTATCGTACCGGCCATTCGTAGCCATTGGCTTCTGCCCGATCGAGCACCAGATTCAAAACCTGCTTGGCAGGTAGACCTTGTCCTTCAAGTTCATCTGCCATTGACTGGGGCCAATCTGCCAGAGATTCTGCCCATGCTGCGCGTACTGCGGGATCAATTTCATTGACCGTAATCAAATCCCTGAGTTCGTCGACCAGTCTTTCATATTCGCTCTGGTTTACGATACCGGTCTGCTCTTCATAATCGCGCGCGACTTCCATCATGATTTCGCGGACTTCTGCCGGCAGGGCGTCATAGGTATCCTTGTTGATGGTCAGGCCATGCCAGGTCATCGAGCCAAAACCAATCAAGGTGTAGAAGGGGCCTGGTTCATACAGCTTGAGGTTTACCCAGGCTGACGGGAACATGATCCAACCTTCATAGACATTGGTTTTCATCTCTGTGTAGGCAGTCGCCAGAGAAGACTGCACCGGAGATACGCCAGCATATTTCAACCAATTCAGGTTAAGTCCTGCGCCTGCAATCTTCTGATCCTTGAGATCGGAAAGATTGTCCCACTTGAAGGATGTACCAAGATTGTATCCACCATCTGCGATGCGCGAAAGAAGAACCTGATTGAACTTGTCGGTGAAGACATCGGTCAGATAAGGTACTTCGGCATAGACTTCCTGGGCGATTTTCAATGAAATCACAGGGTCCATTGTGCCAAACGGCATCATCACCTGGAATGCATGCAGTGGCAGGTTGGATGGCTCAAAGCAGTAGCAGAAGCCGCCAATGTCGAGGATGCCGTCCTGCACTCCTTCCAGCACCTCGGTGACCTTGACGATCGAACCTGAATAACCTTCAACGAACTCAATCGTATGGTCGGTGCGCTCTTCAACGCGCTTTTTGAGTTCAGGCTGAAAATAGTCAATCATCAGGCCTGCATAAACGACACCGGGCGGATGCCCGGAACCAATTCGAAGCGTGATATTTTCCGCCGATGCCGCAGTCGCGGCCATCGAAAGCGCAACAGCGGTTGCTGCTGCTGTAAAGAGTTTTTTCATCTCTTTCCTCCCTTTGTTAATTACAGAATACGTCACGTAAATCTCTCCTATCGCCGGTCTTGAGGCCGGATCAGGCTCCAATAGAGATATTCATGCGGTGTTAGCGGTAATCGATTTCGAATATTCGCTTCTGCCAAAATCGACTTCCCGGGGTGTCGTCAATTCGCCTCCAATCGTATTCGTGTTTCAACGTACCGCCATTTCGACTGTTGCTCAATCGAGCGACTTCAGGTCGGCGCGAAATGCTTCCCTCTGTTCCGATGTCAATGGAACCAATGGTGGCGCCATTCTCGTCCATTCGTCGTCACCGGTCCGCCAGGCTTCAGCCTGTTTCATCGCAGGCATTAGCGGATATTTGGAAGCAGTTGCCCGCGCCTTTTTGACCACGTCCATGGCTGCATCGCGCTCAGTTCCTTCGGTGGCCTTGACTGCCGCCTGAACCTTGTTTGCAAATATGTTTGTGGAACCGGGTATTATTCCGGCGGTCCCGATGGACAGCCCATCCCAGAGCATGGCTTCGGAGGATGGATAGACATCGAAATTTTGTTCGACACCTCCGGTCGCTTCGACGATCGCCCGGGATTGTTCGAAATCGCCGCTGCTGTCCTTCAATCCGGCTATCACCGGCCCAAAGGTTTTGCGAAGCCGGACTACAAGCTTGGGAGAAATCGGTACTGCCGACATTTGCGGGAAGTGATAGAGATATATCCTCAAATCATCCCGGTTGATGGTTTCAACCAGTCGCGAGTAATAATCATACAGCCCTTCATCGGACGGGCTTTTATAATAGTAAGGCGGCAGGACCAGCACATTGGTGTAACCGGCATCACAGGCAGCGCGCGTCAAAGCGATGCAATCGCCCGAAGACGGTGCACCAGTTCCAAAAATAACCCGGTCCTGTTCAATTCCGGCCTTGGAAAATTCCTGCGGGATGGCAAGCCGATCCTGCATTGAGACCGATGTCCCTTCACCGGTCGTTCCGGTTGGCGCGACGCCGTCACAGCCGCCGTCGGTCAGTAAGTGCTTGCAATAGGCAATCAGTTTGGGAATCGCGAGCGACCCGTCAGAATTGAATGGGGATACTGCGGCAGCATATATTCCGCGCCGTGCCTTACTCATAGGTGGGTCCTTTGAATTCCTGTCATGATCATCAATTTCATTTTTCCTGTATTGGTTTGTTGGATACGACTACCTTTATCGCGTCATCGATGCGCTCTCTGGCGTAACGCAATGCCGTCGGCAGTTCCTCCATCGTGAATGTGTGGGTGTGTATCAGGCTGGCGTCGAAGCGGTTCTCTGCCATAAAGGCCATGGCGCGATGGGTGGCCGAGCGGCCTTCGCCACGAATGCCATAGAGATAGATATTATTGACTGCCATGTATCCGAGATCGAAATTCACGGACTCTTTCGGGAAGGCTGCGAGACAAATTCGTCCGCCACGATTGGTCATGTGAACAGATTGATTGACGGTTGTTTCATTCCCAGCGCAATCGACAACATAGTCGGCGCCCTTGCCGGTTATTTCCTTGACCTTGGCAACAGGGTCCTCATTTTTCGGATTAATGATGTAGTCTGCGCCCAGCCTGCGTCCGATCTCATTCCGGTTGTCGCGCGTCCCCACCAGAATGACCGGAGAAGCACCGAGCGCCTTTGCAACTGCGACTGCCAACAGACCGATCGGGCCGGGGCCAATTACCACCACGCTTTCACCTGCAACCAGACCACCCAGTTCGGTCAACCCGTACATTGATGTGCCTGCTGTCACGACAAGCGTCGCCACTTCATCCGACATGGTATCGGGCACGCGTATCATCGTATTGATATTGTTGATCGCATATTCGGCAAAACCGCCATTGGTCGTAAATCCGTTCGCGCGGTGCCCCTTGTCGACATCTCCATAGTTCAGGCCGTAATTGTGACAGGAGGTGTACATGCCCATGCGGCATCTTTTGCATTGACCGCAGCCAGCATGAATTTCGACGGTAACGCGATCGCCAATCTCGAATTCATCGACACCAGGCCCAACCGCTGCAACCGTGCCCATATATTCGTGGCCGGGTGTGAAATTCTTGTTGAATGGCGGGCCGCCTTCAATCAATGCGGGGGTGCCGTATTTCAGAATCTCCAGATCAGTGGCGCAAATGGCAACGGCATCAATGCGAACCAGCGCTTCGGATTTTCCTGGTGTAGGCACGGGCTTGGTAATCAGAGAAAGTTCTTCCGGGTCTCCCAGAACCCATGCGCGCATATTATCCGGCACCGGAAAATCCCTGGATAGCTTGACGCCCTGCTGTCTTTGTTCGTGGCTTAACTGACCACTGTTCATAATTTTCTCCGATAGACGCTTTACAAAATTGGTCAACCAATTTATAGAGAGCTGAATCCAATTGGCGATCAACGAATTTTTATAGCTTATACCAATAATTAGGCTATTGATAGACGTTAGTTTATGCCAAATGTAGAAAAATCTGTAAACAAGAGTGCACCATTTTTTTTGAAATGTTGAATTGGTTGACCAATGTTAAGTGATACTTTATCGGATGTGAGAGCGTGGCTGGCGTCGGAAAAGACCAAAGTAGGCGAACGTCTACCGCCTGAGCGCACGCTGGCCGAAAGGCTGGGGATAAGCCGCGCGGAACTACGCAAGGCGCTCATGATCCTCGAATCTGAGGGTCATGTGGAACGTAGAATGGGCTGCGGTACCTTTCTGACACTGCCAGCTTCGCAGCCGAACAAGGGAGAAACCTATCAGGACATTGCCGCACTTGCGGAGAGAACGGGGCCGCATGAGGCAATGATGGCAAGACTTTCCCTGGAGCCTGAGCTTGCGCTTTTAGCAGCGCTTCACGCCACGCCACGCCAGATTGCCGAATTAAGGCGTCTGTCGCAGGCCATGCGTGATGCCCAAACCTGGCTGGCTTATGAAAAGCTGGATTCGGCCTTTCATGATCTTATTGCGCAAAGTTCCGGAAACGCGCTGCTGCACGAGGTGCATAGAATAATCAACGATGTGCGGAGGATTGTAGTCTGGCGAAGGCTAAGCCCGCAGGATGCCAAGCCCGCCGGCGATTACCATTCTTTTGATGAACACGATGCCATAGTCGACGCACTGGAAGATCGTGACAAGACACGTGCCCAGAGCCTTATGCGCAGGCATTTGAGATCAACGCTGGAAGCGATGACACAACATGACTGAAATTAATGGGTCCTGACCCTAGATCAATCTAAACAAGAAGCAGGAAAGACCATGATAGACTTATATACCTGGACTACCCCAAATGGCCGCAAGGTATCGATAATGCTTGAGGAGTTGGGCGTGGAATACAAAGCCCATCCCATCGACATCAGCAAGGGCGATCAACACGCGCCGGACTTTCTGGCAATCGCCCCCAATAACAGAATTCCGGCAATCGTGGACAATGATAACGGGCTCAAGCTCATGGAGAGTGGTGCGATACTGATGTATCTCGCCGACAAATACGGGCGTTTCCAGTGTGAAGGCGAGGAGCGCTGGCGGATGATAGAATGGTTGATGTGGCAGATGGGTGGTATTGGGCCAATGCTCGGTCAGGTCCATCATTTCGTGAAGTACAACAAGGGAAAATCTGAATATTCAGAAGAGCGCTATTCGACTGAAGCGCGCCGTCTTTACCGAGTGCTCAATACCCGCCTCGAAGGCCGTGATTTTGTCGCTGGGGAAGGAAAGGGCGAATATACAATAGCCGATATATCGATCTGGCCTTGGATTTCCCGCTTCGATTGGCAGGAGATTGATATGAACGAATACAAGAATGTTCGTGACTGGTATGTGCGAATTGCTGAACGGCCTGGTGTCCAGCGAGGCTACCATGTGCCCAAATATGTCAATGATATTACCATGCCTTAGGGTGAGCCCAAGGCTTTGCCAAATCGCGAATCCCGGCTAACCGGTCCAATCCCCAGGAGAATTGATAATGAGACAAGTTGAAGTCGCGGTGATCGGAACCGGGTGGTGTGGCGGTATTCGCGCAATAAGCCTGGCGCAGTCGGCTCTGGTAGACAAACTCCATATTTGCGAAATCCGGCCTGATCGGTTGGAGGAAGTAAGGCAACTTACCAATCCCGCTACTGCAACGCTGGACTATCAGGACATCGTGCAAAATCCGGATATTGAAATTGTCTATATTTCAACCACGCCGGAAAGCACTCATTATCCTATTGCAAAGGATTGCCTGAAGGCCGGAAAGCATGTCCTGCTTGAAAAGCCTATTGCATTGGAGCTTTGGGAAGCAGATGAGCTCATAGCAATTGCCAAGGCCAACCGGGTGAAATTCACCATTGGCTATTCCCAGAGATTTTGCCCGAAGATTGCCTATGCCAAGAAATCTATTTCGGATGGAAAGCTGGGCAAGGTGGTGAATGTTATGGTCAGCCGCCACCTTTCCAGAAACCTTGGAAAGAAAATAGCCAACCGGGTGAAACTGTCGCCAGCGGCGATGGAGTCCACCCATGATCTTGATTTTGTGTTCTGGTTGCTGGAACCGGCAAAGCCGGTGCGCATCTATTCCCAGGGTGCCTATGGATACATGCAGGAATTAAATGGTTCCTATGACTGCATGTGGTCAACCGTCACCATGGATGATGGAACCCTTGTGGTAATTGGAGGTGGATGGAACCTGCCGCCCAGCTATCCGAATTACTGTGGAACCTGGATTGAAATCACAGGTACTGAGGGCGCGCTTATCCTCGATGATACTTCCCGTGACAACTGGCTTAATACCGTTGAATCAGGGACCCAATTTCCAATGTCGACAATGCCGGGCGAACATGTAGATCACGTATTTGCCGGACAGATGGGACCGGAGACCATTCATTTCCTGGAGTCAGTGCTTCTGGATCGTCCGGTGATGGTGAAACCAGAACATGCAAGAATGGTCATGGAGGCGTATTCGGGCGCCGATGTTTCAGCTGAAATCAACGAACCTGTCGGCTTGCCGCTTTCCAATGAGTCCCTGGCGAATCTGGCTGATTTGAAGCAGGCACAGTGACAAAAGAGTCGGGAATGGCGGAGTTGAAACTTCCTGAAAAACCTCGCGCCGGCGTCGTCGGACTTGGTCAAATGGGTGCGGGGATCGCCCGAAATC
>JBPCWJ010000433.1:0-4806 GCA_051009635.1 Rhizobiaceae bacterium | reverse complement strand
CACAACTGACCGGTCAGTGGACGAAAGGAAAATCCTGCGACACGTTTGGACCAACCGGTCCCTGGCTGGTGACAAAGGACGAGATCAAGGATCCGCAAAACCTTTCCATGTATCTCGACGTGAACGGAAAGCGCATGCAGACAGGCAATACTTCCACCATGATATTTACCGTGGCCCAGATTGTCGCCCATCTATCTGAACTCTTCACCCTTCATCCAGGAGACATTATCTCGACGGGAACACCACCCGGCGTTGGCATGGGCATGAAACCCAAACCAAAATATCTGAAAGATGGCAATGTCATGGAGCTCGGCATTGAAGGCCTTGGTGTTCAACGTCAAAAGGTGAAGGCTGACAAATAGCCACTTGCCTGTCCGGACTGAGGAAACAACAATAAGAAACGGGAATGTTGGGAATGAACCAATATGATCTTGATGGCGAGGTTGCCATCGTCACGGGCGGGGCTCAGGGTATTGGCCTGGCATGTGCGAAACGTCTTGCAGCGAGCGGCGCGAAGATATGCATCTGGGACATGAGTGCAGACTTGCTGGCCGGTGCCTGCGAGGAAATCGGACCAGATACGATTTCCTGCGAAGTGGACATCACTGATCTCCCGCAGCTTGAAAAAGCCGCCGGCCGGGTCAAGGAGGAACTCGGCAAAATTTCCATTCTCGTAAATTCTGCCGGAATTGCAGGCGCGAACGCGACGGTCGAAGATTACCCGCCCGAAGAATGGGCGCGTGTCCTGGAAATAAACCTGACCGGCACATTCAACACCAATCGTAGTGTTGTCCCTCACATGAAGGCGAACGGCTATGGCCGCATCGTCAATATCGCTTCGGTTGCCGGTAAGGAGGGTAACCCCAATGCTTCTGCCTACTCCGCTTCAAAGGCGGGCGTGATCGGATTTACCAAGTCTCTGGGCAAGGAACTGGCAGACATCGATATTGCGGTAAACTGCATAACACCGGCAGCGGCAAGGACCCGTATATTCGATCAGATGAAGCAGGAACATATCGACTACATGCTATCGAAAATTCCGCGCGGCAGATTTGTTGAGGTCGGGGAAATTGCAAATCTTGTGGCCTGGTTGGCAAGCAGGGAAAACAGTTTCACCACCGGCGGTGTGTTTGACATTTCGGGCGGCAGGGCGACCTATTAGGGTCAGGAACCTGGGCCAAGCGCTGCCAGATAGAAAGATGATGTGATGAGCATTGAAAACCTCCCACCAAAATCGCGGCCAGCCCTCGGTTCCTTTGACTGGGAAGATCCCTTGCTGCTTGCCGGAGAATTGTCCTCCGAAGAGCGGCTGATACAGGACACGGCACGAGAATATGCCCAATCGAAACTGCTGCCGCGTGTCATCAGCGCCTATGCAGAAGAGCGCATGGATCGAGAGATTTTCTCTGAGATGGGCGAGCTTGGCCTGCTGGGATGTACAACTCCGGAGGAATATGGCGGTTCAGAAGCCAGCTATGTCGCCTATGGACTCATAGCGAGGGAAGTTGAGCGGGTTGATTCCGGTTATCGCTCCATGATGAGCGTTCAATCTTCACTCGTCATGTATCCGATCTATGCCTATGGCTCCCAAGCACAGAAGAAGAATTTTCTACCGCGACTTGCAACCGGTGAAATCGTGGGATGTTTTGGGTTGACCGAACCCGATGCTGGGTCAGACCCGGGTGGCATGAAAACCCGGGCCACAAAAACAGATGGCGGATATCTGCTAAACGGGACCAAGACCTGGATTTCAAATTCTCCAATCGCAGGTGTCATGATCGTCTGGGCAAAATCTGATGCCCATGAGGGCAAGATACGCGGTTTTATTCTGGAGCGGGGAATGGACGGGCTTTCCACTCCGAAAATTGAGGGCAAGTTGAGCCTGCGCACCTCCATCACCGGCGAAATTGCCATGGATGACGTGTTCGTGCCCGAAGAAAATCTATTGCCGGATATCGAAGGGTTGAAGGGGCCATTTGGTTGTCTCAATCGTGCCCGTTACGGGATTTCCTGGGGGTCGATGGGAGCGGCAGAAGATTGCCTGCACCGTGCCCGCGATTACACGCTTGATCGAAAGCAGTTTGGACGGCCGCTGGCTGCAACCCAGCTTGTGCAGAAAAAACTGGCCGATATGACTACCGAAATCGCGCTTGGACTATGCGCCAGCCTTCGCGCTGGTCGCTTGCTTGAAACCGGCGAACTTGCAGCCGACGGAATAAGCCTGATCAAGCGAAACAATTGCGGAAAGGCGCTCGAAATTGCGCGGACGGCCCGCGACATGCTGGGCGGAAATGGTATCAGCCAGGAATATCATGTCATGCGCCACACGGCCAATCTGGAAACCGTGAACACCTATGAGGGAACGCATGATGTCCATGCGCTCATTCTCGGACGGTCAATTACCGGGATTCAGGCTTTTACCTGACCTCAAAGGAAGCCCAACCATTCTGCTGCTACAACTCCCCAGATCATGGCGGCAATGATGAGCGACATCAGTACCGCAGCCGAACCGCAATCCTTGGCCACCTTGACCAGATTGTCGTGATCTGTCGTGACGCGATCAGCAAGTTTCTCTATCCCGGTATTGAGAAACTCGACAGCAAGAACAAAAAGAAGCGATCCCCACAAGGCAATCAGCTTCCAGGGATTGGTGGTCAATAAAGGCGCTACTGGCAACGAAATCAGGAGCAATATCAGCTCCTCGCGCAGGGCAGATTCCTTGACAAACCCGAACCTGATCGCGGCAAGCGAGTTGAAGAATGCCTTTATCAGACGTTTCATTGAATTCTTCCCGGAATAAAAATCGGATTGCTACGGCTATGGGACCGCGCAGAAACCGGTATCAGGATACTCATTACCGAAATGATAACACTTCCATAGGTCAATTTTGCGCTCTAATGCAATTTGATAATTCGAACGGCTTTGCCCGGGCGAACATTTCGATATACTGGCCGGCAGGTGCCGAAATTTCGATATTGCCGGTGCCGATTGATAATAACTGGTCAAAAAGCAATAATTCTACGGAATGGATACGGGCTGGGAGGAATAAATGGTCCAGGGCTGGGCCGTCATCGGGATGGCCTTTTTATATCTGCTGATTCTTTTTGGCGTTGCCAGCTATGGCGACCGGCGCAGTGCTGGCGCCAAAAGCAAGAGCAGACCTGGCATCTATGCGCTTTCACTGGCCATTTATTGTACGACCTGGACATTCTTTGGTTCGGTGGGACTGGCGGTTACCAACGGGCTTTCGTTTCTGGCGATCTATGCGGGTCCGGTAGCGCTGTTCATCTTCGGATTCCCGCTCGTATCGCGCATAATCCGGGTTTCCAAGGAAGAGCGTATAACCTCGATTGCCGACTTTCTCGGTGCACGCTACGGAAAGAGCATGCTGGTGGCCGGTGTGGCCACGATCATTGCGGTCATTGGCACGGTTCCCTATATCGCGCTGCAATTGAAAGCAGTCTCCGCTTCAGTTTCCACGCTCATCTCACACTACAGCCTTGTGCCGGATCAGGAGTTCTTTGCCCTTGGTGAAATTTCCATCCTGATTGCAATCACGCTTGCCCTGTTCACCATATTTTTCGGTACGCGCCACGCCGATGCAACCGAACACCAGGACGGACTGATACTGGCAGTTGCTGTTGAATCTGTCGTGAAGATTGCCGCGTTTCTGGCTGTGGGCTTTTACGTTACTTTCATTCTGTTCGATGGTTTTGGCGATTTGTACTCGCAAGCTTCTGCGATTCCGCTGGTAGCTGACACCATTTCCAACAGTTTCGATCCTGGAAACTTCATGATCCTGGCACTGTTGAGTACGGTGGTATTTTTGCTTTTGCCCCGGCAGTTTCACGTGGCGGTTGTTGAAAATCATTCCCAGGATGAGGTGAACCGGGCCAGATGGCTTTTCCCGCTTTATCTGGTGCTGATCAATCTTTTCGTAATCCCGATTGCCATGGCGGGTGTCGTAAAATTCGGCAATACGGTCAATGCCGATGATTTTGTGCTGCTATTGCCCATGGTCAACGGCAATGATGCGGTCTCGATGCTGGCATTTATCGGGGGTCTTTCAGCCGGTGCGGCAATGGTCGTAGTCGCCTGTGTTGCTCTGGCAATCATGATCTCCAACGATCTGGTCCTGCCGGTCATCCTTCGTGGGCAGGCGAGTGGCCGTGTCAAGGTGACCGGCAATATGGAGCAGATGATCCTCCGGATCAGGCGCACCGCAATCATGGTGATCCTGTTCCTTGCCTATGCCTATTACCGCGCGGCGGATAATTCGCAGGCACTGGCGGCAATCGGGCTTGTCTCCTTTGCAGCAATTGCTCAACTTGCGCCGGCCTTCTTTGGCGGCTTGTTTTGGCAGGAAGCCAATGCTAGGGGCGCCATGGCAGGGATGATCGCTGGTTTTGTCGTATGGGCCTACACTCTCCTCCTGCCGACCTTGATGGATCCCAATCATTGGCTAATTGCACAGGGCCCACTCAGTTCCGGCCTGTTGCGGCCATCTGCCCTGTTTCATCTTGATTTGAGCCCGCTTGCAAACGGTGTTTTCTGGAGCCTGATTGCCAATACAAGCATGTTCGTTCTGGTTTCGCTGACACGATCGCCCTCCAACAATGAGATGGCCCAGGCTGCTATCTTCACGACACCCAACCAGCCCTTTACCTCCATCAGAAAGGGCCGGGTTACCAAGGTAAGTGTTGGCGAATTGACAGCAACTGTTGCACGTTATCTCGGTAGTCGTCGCGCTGACCGGGCCTTTGATGTTTTCTGGCGGGAAACAGGATCACGGCCCAAGGATAGTGA
>JBPCWJ010000432.1:0-3448 GCA_051009635.1 Rhizobiaceae bacterium | reverse complement strand
CTACGAGGTTGTTCCAGGTGTTCCGGCGTTCGCGGCGGCGGCAGCAGCACTCAAGACCGAATTGACACTTCCAGAAATTGCGCAAACCGTCATTGTGACCCGGACGGGAATGAAAGCCTCATCCATGCCCGAAGGCGAGCAATTGGAAGTTCTGGGACAATCTGGTGCCACGCTGGCTATCCACCTTTCGATCCGGAATCTGGAATATATCCGGCGAACTCTGGAGCCTCATTATGGCAGCGATTGTCCGGTAATCATCGCCTATCGGGCGTCATGGCCGGACGAGCTTTATATCAGAACTACCTTGGCGGAGATGAGACAAAGGGTGCGGAAAGCGAAGATTACCCGGACCGCGCTGGTTTTGGTTGGCAAGGTTTTCGGGGAGAATGAGTTTCGTGATTCTGATCTCTACAACGCTGAATTTTCACATATTTTGCGAAATCGGGGGAAAAAGAAGTAAGATTTTCCTCAAATTAACGATTTTATATGGAATTTTGTTGCATTTCTGCCTCATCTATCGTTTTACGTGTATAACACGAACAGAAATCTATTTTCATCGGTGTATAATCGATTATTGATGTACCGATGTTTTTGAAAATTTTGGATAAACTCTATGCCTGGTAGTGCAGACAAGCGACGCGAAAAGGCGATCGCTGAAAAATTGAAAGCCCGCGAAAAAGCCCACCTAAAGGGTTTTGGCGGAAATCGGTTCCCGGATTCCAAGCGGGATATGCCGATGGACGTTGCCGCGCGCGGGTTGCATAACCTGGCCGTTGCGGCAACAGGTGTTGAAACCGACCAATAAACTTTCGGGGGTAGGGGATGGGCTATCTGCCGCCTGGTGGCTTTATGCATCTTGCGACAAGCAAGACGCTAGTGGTTTCCACATTGAGACGCACAATTACGGATTTCTGCAAATCCTGCGGTGACATTGAGCCGTTTTTCGATAATACGGCCTTTGAAGTCTGTGCTCAGGACTGGCAGGAGAAAATTCATCAGTGGAGCGAGACCTACCAGCAGGAATTTGCTGAGGCGAATGGCACAGATGCTGAAGATGAATCCATCAGCCATATCAAGTTTGCGGGCGCGCTGTTGTGTGCGCTGACCCAATGCGAAAATGACCCGGTTGAGGCGGTGGAAGTGAAAGGCATCCTTCCTCAGCGCCAGCATGACCTTATCATTGCCTATCCGAATGAATATATGATGTTCATGGCGGTGTACTGGTTGTTCAATGAACAACAGTATCAGCGTGATGAGACCCTGTTATATGACATTGAAAATCCTCCGATGAATCCGCGTTATTCGCGGGCCATGGTGCATTATTTGCGTTTGGGCCAGAACGGAATTTCCAAGAGGCTTCGGTCACCTGCCGATTTCTACATGATTTTCAAATCCATGGATCTCTATGGCGTGAAGTGTGATTACGCCAGTTAGCCACCAACCGGCTGGCTAATTATAATCACCGGCGTTTTCAAATCCCGTGCTGCTGCAATTTTTGCATAGGCACCGGAACCACCTGAGTTCCTGCAGACAATCATGTCGATACGTTTGTCTTTAAGAATCTGGGTTTCGGAGGGCGCATCTCCTGGCTTGCCAATCAGCAATTCGTGCACTGGCAAGGGTAAGGGTCGTGCAGGTGCATCAACCATCCGAACGATGAAACAAACATCTGCACGTATCGCGAACAGATCGATATGCTGGCTGCCCAGTGCCAGCAACACCCTGCTGCCGGGCGTGATCTTGTCTCTGGCTTTTTCAAGCGAGTTGACTTCAATCCATTGATCACCCGGTTGCCTCTTCCAAGGTGGCCGGTTCCTGATTTCAATCGGGAGCCCAATACTGTCTGCAGCCCATTTGGCGTTTGCGGAAATCTGGCTTGCAAACGGATGGGTAGCATCAATCAACCGGTCGAATTTTTTGGCACTCAAATATTCCGCCATTCCAATTGGTCCACCAAAACTTCCCGTGCGAAGATCACCTGCGATGGGGGCAGGTTCGCGAGTGCGACCTGCAAGGGAAGTTGTAACATCGTGCCCGGCCGAAACCAGTTTCCTGGCAAGTTCTGCAGCTTCCTTGGTTCCGCCCAAAATAAGGATTTTTTCAGCCATCAAATCCCGTCCTAGCCAGGAGTTCACCGCTTCTGCTGACAACTATTAATTCCACTTCCACCGGTGCGCTATTTAGCGTCTTCAACGCTTTCTTGCGTGCCAATTGCGCAATTGATGAGGCCAGGTCAACGCCGTTTTCTTGAGTTAATTCAAGAACTTCCAGGGCAGTGTTCGCATCCAGAATCTGCTTCTTCATGTCTTGATTCAGGTTAGAATCGACTGCAACCTCTGCGAGGAATTCCATATTGACCTGGCTGCGGCCTGAATGCAGATCAAGAGAGCCATTGGCGAGTTTCGCCATCTTGGCAAAACCTCCTGCAATAGTCAGTTTTGGGATGGGATGGTTTCGCAAATATTTTAACAATCCGCCCGCAAAATCACCCATGTCCAGCAAGGCAGATTCCGGAAAATCGTAGATCGCACAGGCAGCTTCTTCAGAGGTGGAACCGGTTGCCCCCAATACGTGCTTGATGCCATTGGCCCTGCTGACATCGATCCCGCGCTGGATAGAATGTATCCATGCCGAGCAGGAAAATGGATGGACTATGCCGGTCGTACCGAGGATCGAAATTCCACCTTTAATGCCCAGCCTGGGGTTCCATGTTTGCCGGGCGATTTCTTCGCCTCCGGGAACAGAAATTGTGATTTCGATGTCAGGTTGGCGGTCGTGTGACATACAAAGATCTGTGACCACATCCGTCATCATTTTTCTGGGAACGGGATTGATTGCCGGTTCGCCCGGTGCAATTGGCAGGCCGGATTTCGTCACTGTTCCTACGCCTTCGCCAGCTTTGAATGAGACACCTGATCCAGGCCGGCTCATACGGACTGTTGAAATGATCGTTGCGCCGTGTGTGACATCCGGATCATCACCAGCGTCTTTTATGATGCCGGTGCTGGCAAAGTTCTCCCCAAGATTTTCTGTCGATAAAACAAAGGCGGGTTGCTCTCCCTTGGGCAATTGAATGGTGACCGGATCTTCGAATTCTCCGGTGAAAAGTGCGGCCAACGCCGATTTGGTGGCAGCAGTCGCGCAGGCTCCGGTAGTCCAGCCCTTGCGCAAGGGTTGAGACGGCTTTCCCCCAACATTATTTCCACTGTGATCCTGAATGACCATGCTCTGGTTATAAAACAACTTGCCGTGCTGGCAATGATGAAGTTTGTCCCAATGAGGGAAGTTCTGTGATGAAGGATGGATTTTTCAATGGGCCACCGAAGGGATTGATGATTGCCGCGCCCCATTCAGGCAGTGGGAAAACGGTGATCAGCCTTGCATTATTGCGGGCATTGACAATTGCAGGCTGTGAAGTAGGCGCGGCAAAAGCCGGTCCGGATTATAT
>JBPCWJ010000431.1:0-8685 GCA_051009635.1 Rhizobiaceae bacterium | reverse complement strand
TTCCAACGATCGCCGGGCCGCTATGAATACCGATGCGCGTTATACCGACTGAAAAGCCTCTTTCTTTCATCTCCTTGCGAAACTCTTCAGTCAATGCGTCAACGGCAAGCGCCAATGAGATCGCCCGATCTGCCTGATCTTCCTGCTCGGCGGGAGCACCGAAAAAACCAACCACGGCATCACCAATCACCTTGTCAATCGTCGCACCATGCTCAACAAAGAGATTGCATATACTGTCCAGATACCCGTTCAGAACCGTAGCAATTTCTTCAGGGGACATCTTCTCACTGATGGAGGTAAATCCCTGAAGGTCGGTAAACACACAGGTAATGTCACGTTTTTCTCCACCTAGCGTCAATAGCTTCGGGTTTTTGACAATGTGCTTTACCACTGCCGGGCTGACATATTGAGAAAAAGCCTTCTCTACAAAGCGGCGTTCCTCCCGGTCACGCCGCCAGGCAATGAATGAGACCATCCCTGCTATACCGGCAATGATGATGGAAGGTGCAACCACCGGCATGTGAATTGCCCATCGCGCAAAAACCAATGCCGAAAGCACCCAATAACCGGCAATGACTGCGACAATTGCCAGGGGTTTGATCAGAACAGCCAACGGTCGCCAGGCAAACCAGCACGCGATCAGCAGCGCCAGCAACAATGCAGTCCAGTCAATTAACGGCCCAGCCGGTGTCGCTTGGTCACCATTGAGTATTTGAACCAGCTTGTGACCATGAACGACCACGCCTGGCAATGTGCCATCCTTTACACCGATCAAGGCAGCAAACGGCGTTGGGTGGCGATCATCGAGCGGCAGGTCAACGCCAACAAGCACAAGCTTGTCAGCAAACCATTGTGCCGGGAGCAATGTGGCAGTATGCGCAGGATAGGCCGGAAATGGATAAGGCTCCGAGGCGTCGGTACGGTAGTAGACCAGGGACTGGCGCTTGTCCGGCGACCCTACGCCCACCGCTTCCGCCATTGCAGACGAAAATCCACGAACATTTTCACCGTCTGATTGCCTGCCGGCAAAAAAATCCCTTACCACCCCGTCAAACGAATCCCGTCCAAGAGTCGCCAAGCCGCGGGCTATATCAGGTGCAAATGATTCCAAATAATCTGCCTGGTTTTGCGAGAGTCCGTCTTCAACTCCCGCCGTTGCAATGACAATCGGCACCGGACTGTTTGCCAGAACTTCCGTTAACCGTTCATCCTTTTCAGGCTCTGTCGGTTGATCAAACAGGATATCAAGGCCAATGGCCTTAGGACCGGCCTGGGCAATATGTTCGACGAGATCAGCAAGAAAACCACGATCGATCGGCGATCTATAGGGAAATTCCGAGAGCGTGTCCTCGGTAATCGTGACAAAGACAATTTCCTGGCCCGGCTCGGTAAACGGCGAAACCGAGGACATAAGCAGATCACGATAAAAATTCTCGACCGGTCGGGCAATTACCAGCGAAATCAACACAACCATCGCAACAAACAATGGTAGCGCCCAAGCCCCCCTACCCAGCCCGGGAACGCTGAGTCTGCCTTTATTGTTACTCGATATGTCGGTCATGATGCGTGGAGGTTAGCGCAAATTTCGTATCACAGAAATGCGCGATGGCTTAATCCGACAATTGTTTTTGATAATCCGTACAGAAACTTGATCGATTTTTCCGCTACCGCGTCAGCCGCTTATAGGTCACTCGTTTTGGATTGACGCTTTCCGGGCCAAGGCGGCGGATCTTGTCGGCTTCGTACTCTTCGAAATTGCCTTCGAACCATTCCACATGGCTGTCGCCTTCAAATGCCAGGATATGCGTAGCGAGACGATCCAGGAACATGCGGTCGTGGCTTATGATCACCGCGCAGCCTGCGAAGTTTTCAAGTGCATCTTCAAGCGCACCCAAAGTTTCGGTATCCAGATCATTGGTAGGTTCATCGAGCAGAATGACATTGCCGCCCTCTTTCAGAAGCTTGGCGAGATGTACCCGGTTGCGCTGCCCGCCCGAAAGCGTACCTACCTTTTGCTGCTGATCACCACCCTTGAAGTTGAAGGACGAACAATAAGCACGCGAGTTTACCTCATGCTTGCCGAGCTTGATGACATCATTCCCCCCGGAAACCTCTTCCCAGACACTCTTTGAACCATCCAGTGAATCCCGGCTTTGGTCTACATAGCCTAGCTTGACGGTATCACCGACCCTGATTTCCCCGCCATCCGGCTGTTCCTGACCGGTGATCATCCGGAACAAAGTGGTCTTGCCAGCACCATTGGGGCCAATAACGCCAACAATGCCGCCCGGAGGCAGCTTGAACGACAAATCCTCAATAAGAAGCTTGTCCCCATAACCCTTGGAAAGGTCATCCGTCTCGATTACCACCTGGCCCAAACGCTCGCCTGCCGGAATGACAATCTGTGCATCTCCAGGCCTGCGGTCATTCGCCGATTTGACCAAATCATCATAGGCCTTGAAGCGGGCCTTTGATTTGGCCTGTCTTGCTCGCGGACTTGAGGCAATCCATTCTTTCTCACGTGAAATCGCCTTTTGGCGGCTTGCCTCTTCGCGACCCTCCTGCTGCATTCTTTTGGCCTTGGCATCGAGATAGGCCGTGTAATTGCCTTCATAGGGAATGCCCCTACCCCGGTCGAGTTCCAGAATCCAGCCGGTTACATTATCCAGAAAATAACGGTCATGGGTAACCATCAACACGGCACCGGGATATTCCCGCAAATGTTTTTCCAGCCATGCAATGGTTTCGGCATCAAGATGGTTGGTCGGTTCATCAAGAAGCAGAAGATCAGGCTGGCGCAGCAATAGCTGGCAAAGTGCAACGCGGCGCTTTTCACCACCGGACAGTTTATCCACATCTGCATCCCCCGGCGGACACCGAAGCGCTTCCATGGCCATTTCTATCTGGCTGTCGAGATCCCAAAGGTTTTGGGCATCAATCTCATCCTGAAGCCTGGCACCCTCTTCTGCGGTCTCATCCGAGTAATTCATCATCAGTTCATTGTAACGGTCGAGTATCGCTTTCTTGTCGGCGACACCTTCCATCACATTGCCAAGTACATCTTTGGTACTGTCCAGCTGCGGCTCCTGCGGCAGATAGCCTGACGTAGCACCCTCGGCCAGCCAGGCCTCCCCGTTAAATTCCTTGTCCATTTCGGCCATGACACGGAGCACAGTCGACTTACCCGCACCATTGGGGCCAAGAATTCCGATCTTGGCATCGGGGTAAAAGGACAGGTGAACGTTTTCCAGAACCTTCTTGGAACCATAGGACTTTGAGAGCCCGGACATATGATAAATGAATTGACGTGCCATGAGTGGCAGACCTCGTAATTGGTTTGGCTTTTGGCGGGTATTTAGAGCGTTTCTTGTTTAAATGAAAGCGGTTTGATTAGCTGGATTTTTCGGGCCAGTGAGGAAAAACCGCAAGCTCGATATGAATATCGGGCGAGGATTTTGACGAAACTGGCGCGGAAAAAACACTCAAGCCGGAACTGCCAAATTTGTTGAATACGATGCTATACTGAAAATCGCATGAGCTTGGCCCTTTGGCCTTTGAACAGTGTCGCGCGAAGCTAACGGTGCCCCCACCGCGTTGCTTCACGCTCCTTGTCAGAGACCAAAATTTCGGCGCTCAAGCGATTCCATTTAAGCAAGAAACGCTCTAAGCGATCCAGCGCGAGACGGCAACGCGGCATTTCAAAGAACTTTGGACGAATAACAATATTTCGCCATTGGCGTTGACCTGTGCTGGACAAATCACATCGCATATTGCTTCATGCAGATTACTGGCTGAGGGATCTCAATGACACCAAGAAAGATAGCACGCGCGGGTATTGGCCTGGTCCTGCTTGGCACAGGCGGGCTCTTTCTGGCCTCCACTACCGGCAACACAATTTTTTCTGTTTTCGGCTGGCTGGCGATAGCGGCAGGTGCCCTTGCTTTCGTTGTTGGCACCATTCGCCATATCGCCGCTTTCATGCAGTCCGATGAAGATGCCGAGGAAGAACATGGCCCGGCGGAAGTCCGCCTGCTGATCCAGTCAATGTGCGCAATGGCAGCAGCAGATGGACAAATTGCAAAAGAGGAAATCGTAGCCATCTCCAATATTCATGAGCAAATGCTGGGAACCAGAATATCCGATAGTGAAATCTCCAGAATTGCCTCGGAGTTCAAACCCGGCTTCGACATTTCCGGACGCCTGAGGGCCGGTCGCAACCAGTTAAGCCCGCTTATGCGTCAGCTTATTATGAAAAGCTGCTATCTCGTCATGGTCAGTGACAAGATCGAGCAAAGGGAAGAGACGCTGAAAATTCATGAAATCGGCCACGCGCTGGGCTTTACAAATCAGCAAATAGACAGTCTTACAGAAACCGTTTCCTGATGATGCTCGCCAACACCTGGAATCTCATACATTGGTAAGCTGGCACCAGACAGTTATCGAGAGCGGTACCGGCGCAAGCCTAAACTGCTATCAGGCCTTTCCCAAAAAGAGCAAAGCAGGGCCAAAGGCAGTCGTTCAGATAAATCATGGAATGTCTGAACACTCCTTGCGTTACAAAAATTTCGCCCGGTTTCTCGCAGAACACAGCTATGCGGTTCTGATCCATGACCATCGTGGACACGGGCAAACAACCGCACCTGATGCTCCTCTTGGCAATTTTGGAACTAACGGTGGCGAAAATCTCCTTGGCGATATTGACGCCATTAATGGCCAGATCAGAAAACTCTATCCAGGTATCCCCATCATATGTTTCGGTCATTCCATGGGTGGGGTATTTTCGATGAACTATGCGCTGCTCAATCCTGATCGTATCAACGGTGTTGCGGTCTGGAATACCAATCTCGATGCAAATATCGGATTGAAGCTTTTCAAACTGATCCTGCTTACCGAGCGAATGCTGAAAGGCTCCGATGTTCCGAGCACAATGGCATCGACTCTGACCTTTCAGACATGGAACAGAAAATTCCAACCCAACCGGACCGATTTTGATTGGCTGTCCAGGGATGAAGCTGAAGTGGATATATATATAAATGACTCACTTTGCGGATTCCCGCTCACTGTTGGCGCCTGGCTAGCAGTCGTCGAAGCGATCAGGTCAGGTGCCGGTAAAAACGCTATTCAGTCCTTACCAAAAACACTCCCGTTTAATCTTGTCGCTGGCGGAGACGACCCGGTCAGCGAGAATGGCGAGGCTATTCTGTCCCTGGCGCGTCGCCTGCAAACAGCCGGCATGACAGATGTGACCACGACGATCTATCCCAAGACACGTCATGAATGCCTGCACGAAATCAACAGGGATCATATCGCGGTAGAGTTCCTGGATTGGCTTGATGAGTATTTTGGTTGATACCGGTTGGCATTACAATCATCACTGCAATTCCTTTGCTTAACCCAAGATAAAGATTCAGGAATTGCTAACTGTAACCCACACAATTTTAGACAAATTCACTGTCGCGTTAAGCTGATCCTTAAGCCTTGTCGCGTATGGTCACCTGCAAATTAAGAAAAGCTTTGCAGGGGGCTGGGTTGAATAAAAAAGTATTAATCATGGCTGGTTTGGCCGTCATGTTTGGCGGGGTGTCCTATTTCGCGGGCAATCAATGGCTGGATAATCAGGCCCAGGCCCGGCTCAACGAAATCGAAAATCGCAACAAATCCAATCCGGGCGTTGAACTGGGAACAGTCGTCGTTGCGTCCGAGCAATTGCGCTTCGGTCAGGAAATATCCGCCGAGCAGTTGAAGGAAATCCCCTGGCCGGTAGATTCCGTGCCTCAAGGTGCATTCAATACAATTGAGGAAATGATTGGCGATACTGAGCGCAAGGCCGTCAAGACCATTGAGGCTGGCGAGCCAATCCTCGCGATGAAAATCACCGGAGGAAACAATCACGCCGGGCTTGCTGGTGTAATTTCTGATGGCATGCGGGCAGTCACCATTCCGGTAGACCTTGTTAATGGCGTAGGCGGATTCGTCCTTCCCGGCGACAATGTCGATATCGTGCTGACCAAGAAAAACCGTGACAATGGCGAACAGACTGCTGACATTATAATGGAGAATGTCAAAGTCCTGTCGATTGATCAGGACGCCGAACGCGCAGTCAAAGGCGCAAAGGTAGCCAAGTCGGTAACACTGGAAACCGACACTTTGGGAGCCCAGCGCCTGGCATTGGCGAACTCCGTTGGTCGCTTGTCACTCCTGCTTAGGGGTGCGGGAGACGAGGCACAAATCAATTCAAACATTCTTTCTGCCGATGAGCTCATCAACGGCAAAAGACCGGATGCGGCTTCTGCTGCCTCCGACAACGGTCTGTTTTCTTTCCTTACCCAGGATAAGAAGAAAACGACCGCAAACATATCGGTAATCAGGCTCGACGAAGTCGTGAACCATTCTGTACCGGTGCTTGAAGAAACAGAAACCAGGAATGAACAACAAGAAAAATAACTAAAATGGCGGGGGCCGGAGGGATACCGGTAAGGGAAAATGGAAAAGTTCAATGGGATGAAGCGTGCTTCAATGCGCGTGACAGGGTTTGCCAGCGCCTTGATGCTTGGCACATGCATGTATACGGCGGAAATGATCAACTCCAGTCCAGCAATGGCACAGGAAGGCGTCATCCATCTTTCTTCACAGACCAACACAAAGTCTATTCAGGTGGGGAAAGGCAAGACCAAGACACTGAAAGCCGACAAATCCTTTAGTGAGATTGTCGTCGGAGATCCTGAAATTGCGGTCGTGACACCGTTGACGGATCGGACTTTCTACATTGTCGGCACAAAACCCGGCATAACCGGAATTGCGCTTTATGATGAAAATCGTGATCTGGTCGGCATGCTTGATATTGAGGTCGGTCCAGACACTTCGCTTCTCAACAAGGCGATTCAAAGCTCAGGCGTGAAGGCTCAATCTTCAAACGGCCGCGTGGTTTTGACGGGTAAGGCAAAGAACCCGGCGGCAGCGGCCAAGGCACGCAATATCGCCAAGAATTTCGATGAGGATCTGATCGATTCCACGACCGTGCTGCCTTCAACGCAGGTAACGCTGGAAGTTCGCTTCATTGAGGCCGCCCGGCGCAAGGACAAGGAATTGGGCCTCAGTGTTTTGGCGCGCAAACCCGGCAAATACATCGGGGGAACCGGCGGACTAACCGGACTTTCCCTTAGTTCCGTTTCCAATTCCCTGATCTCCGGGGCGATGCCATTCGGGCAGATATTGGGAACAATGCTTAATCACGGCGTCAATGTGGATGTACTCGTCCAGGCGCTGGAGCAGAAAGGTGTCGCACGGCGGTTGGCGGAGCCAAATCTGACGGCGCTTTCAGGAGACACCGCAAGTTTCCTTGCAGGTGGTGAATTTCCGGTCCCCGTCGCTGCCGACAATGACCGGATTACAATCGAGTTCAAGAAGTTTGGTGTCGGCCTGGATTTCACCCCGACCGTTCTGGAAAATGGCATGATCAATCTCCAGATCGCCCCGGAGGTCAGCCAGATTGATCCCGTTAGCGCGGTGAAATTCAACGATGTCGAAATTCCCGGCCTGATCGTTCGCAGGGCGGAAACCACCGTGGAACTGCGCGATGGCCAGAGTTTCGTCATGGCCGGCATGCTGCAGTCAAACACCAATTATGATCTGCGCAAATTCCCCTGGCTTGGAGATATTCCAATCCTTGGGGCGCTCTTCCGATCGAGCGCCTACCGCAAGAAGGAAACCGATCTGGTGATTATAGTTACCCCAAGATTGGTTAGGCCAATGGCACCGGGCACCCAGATTGCAAGCCCATTGGACGGGAACGCACCGCCCAATGACGTCGATTTGTTTCTTAATGGAAAAACGGAAATCAGCCGCGCAAACCTGCGTCGTGTTGCTGCCGCCAGAGCAGGAGCTCCGCGCTCCGGACACATAATCGATTTCTGAGACCGGATTAACCGGACTGACTGAATATAGCCGGGCACAACAAGAAACCGGCAAGCCAAACCAAGGACAGGGAAATGAACAGGATTATTCCATTAACGGTAGTCGTTGCCGCTTCAACCATGTTGACCGGCTGTTATCAATATCTGGCGCGCCAGGACTTCATTTCGCCTAATACCGGCAATTCGGTCGCACAAAATCGCGCTCTTCAGATGCGCGATCCTTGGCCGCATTATGTCTACGACACCAATATCTACACAAATGGGCAGCGCCAGGCTGACGCCTATAACAACTACGCAACAGCCAAAGAAGAAACAGCGGCTGAAGAACTTCAAGCAGTTCAGTTGGTTGTACCAAGCGGTCAATAGATAACGGGGACAGAGACATGTCTGGCACAATGGAAAATTCAGCCCAAAAGATGGCGCTGATCTCGGATGACGCGAATTTTGTATCCCTGGCGAAGGGAGCAATTGCATCCGGTGATTCGCTTGAATTCGTCGCGCTGAATAAAAACGTTCAGGATGTTGGAGCAGAAATTCGTGATCTGGGCGCAGATGCGTTGATCGTGGATATTGATGCATCAAAAATCGAGGATTTTGAACAGTTACAAAAAATCAAACGGATGGTGGGGGGCAACTGTTCAATCATTGTCATCACCTCCAACTTTACGCCTGCTGCTGCTCGCGTTCTCTTTCAGCTCAAGGTGTCGGATTTTCTGGTCAAACCGGTCCAAACCTCCGACCTGGTCAGGGCAACCAACAATATATTCAAGAA
>JBPCWJ010000430.1:0-5691 GCA_051009635.1 Rhizobiaceae bacterium | reverse complement strand
TCAAAAAAATTTACGCCAAAGGGCAAAAAAAACTTCAAAAAACGACCGCGTTAATAGCCGGGTAACCCTATTCTAACCGGCTGTTTACATTATCGGCCTAGAACTGGTGTCGAGCCCGGGGGCAATTCCGGTCTCTTCCCCGGATCAGGTACTGCGTACCGGGGCTCCCCAGAGTTTCGGGGAAAAGCGTCTCAAAACCGGTTTCTTCTGGGTAAACTACCCAGCGGAAGCCGGTTTTTCAGTATTTGGGATAAGCAGTCCCAAATTCACAGCCCCCAATTCTGATGGTTTGTATTTCCCTGAAATTGCTGGATAATGGCGATTTGACGCTTTGCCGCAAGGGGATGAGACTTCAATGTATTCAGTGGTGAAGAACTTTCTGACCAAACTAGGCTCGGGCAGTGAAGATCTGATTGAATATTCTGCCGGAGACAAGCGAATAGCAATGGCCGTTCTGCTTTTCAGGGTCATGACGGTTGACGGCAGGGTGCTTGATACAGAAGTGCGACGGTATCGCGAGTTTTTGCAGGATCAGCTCGATGTAAGCGATGATGAGCTGGATTTGTTTGAAGCCGCAGTCCGTGAGGAATCCGAAAGCGAGACCTCGCTGTTTCCCTTTACATCAATCGTGAACCGAATGCCGGAAGAGACCAAGCTCAAAGTGCTGGACATGATGCGGGAAATTTCTATTGCAGATAATGAATTGCATGAATTTGAAATCAACCTGGTTTCGCGGACCGCCGAATTACTGAATGTCAAATTGAAAGATTAGACTTTGGTCTGCGCAGCTATTCTTCTCTGCAACGACAATTCGAGATTCGGCGCTGCGGCAAGCAATTGCCTCGTATATTCCTGTTCCGGTTCTGAAAATATGTCTTCCACCGGACCGGATTCGATTATTTGACCCGCCCGCATGACCATGACTTCATCGCAGATTGCGCGAACGACAGTGAGGTCGTGGCTGATAAACAGATAGGCAATGTTCAGCCTGTCACGGAGATCGGACAACAAATCCAGCATTTGCGCCCGGATGGAGACATCAAGGGCGGATACTGGTTCGTCGGCAATGATAAGTTTAGGGTGACTGACCAGTGCGCGGGCGATTGCCAGCCGTTGCCGTTGTCCTCCGGAAAATTCATGGATATATTTGTACCTGTCTGCTTCGTCGAGTCCGACCGAGACCAGGGCTTCGCAAACACGCCCGGATTTTTCCTGCGTGGAGAGATGCGGACTTTGAAATAGCGGTTCTGCAATAAGTCTCTCAACCTGGTGGCGGGGATTGAAGGATCCATATGGGTCCTGAAACACGATTTGCATGTGTTTGCGGGCTTGTTTTGCCTGTTCGTCGGCTGCTGCCAGATTGGCACCATCGAACAAAATCTCGCCGGTGAAATGCCTGTGCAGGCCAAGCAGACAGCGGCCCAGGGTAGATTTACCGCAACCTGATTCTCCCACGAGCGCCATAGTCTGACCGGGAAAAATCTGGAAGCTGACGGATCTAACAGCTTCAAAAGGGTTGGATTTGCTGAAAATGCCTGTGCGTTTGCCCGGATATTCGCAACTTAACTGGCTAACTGCGAGGAGAGGGGAGGCCCCGTTGGCAATTTGCGCATCAGCCAAGACCGGTTTGGAAGCCCGCTTCGGAACATGTGTTGAGGCCTCGGCCAATTGCTTTGTGTAGGGGTGCCGGCGGTTAGCCAGAACATCCACTGCATTACCGTATTCCATTACTTTGCCATTCCTCAGAATGGTGAGGTCATCTGCCATATCCGCGACCACCCCCAGATCATGACTGATCAAGAGCAAAGACATGTTGTTTTCTGCCACAAGACTGCGGAGCAAATCAAGGATCTGGGCCTGAACAGTTACATCAAGTGCAGTGGTTGGCTCATCTGCGATAAGTAGTTTGGGTTTCATCGCGCATGCAATCGCAATCACCACACGCTGCCGCTGCCCGCCGGACAATTCATGAGGAAAGCGGGAATGCATGTCACCAGATGCGGAAAGGCCCACCTGTTCCAGCATATCTGCTGTGCGTTCCTTGGCCTCACTGAAGCTTGCCTTTGTGTGAATACGGACACCTTCGGCGATCTGCTCTCCAATTGTCTTGAGCGGATTTAACGCCGTCATCGGCTCCTGAAAAACCATGCCGATATCATCGCCGCGTAAGCCACACATCGAATTCTCATCAAGATTTGTGATATCGAAACCGTTGAAAGATATGCCGCCTGATACCTCAGCGCCCTCCGGCAATAGTTTCATGACAGACAGGGCAGTCATGGATTTACCCGAGCCGGATTCTCCTACCAAGCCAAGAACCTTGCTTTCATCGAGCTGTAGCGAGACGTTCCTCAGAATTGGCTGGCCGGAGATTTCCAGGCAAAGATCGTTGATGTCCAGGAGGCCCAATTCAATTCTCCCGGCGCAGGCGAGGGTCGAGAATGTCGCGCAACCCGTCGCCCATCATATTGAAGCCAAGCACGGTAATGATAATTGCCAGCCCCGGAAAAATTGCCATATGCGGGGCAAAACTCATCACGGTTTGCGCTTCATTGAGCATACGCCCCCAGCTCGGCTGAGGCGGCTGCGCGCCCAAACCAACGTAAGATAGACCGGCTTCGGCCAGAATGCCCAGGGAAAACAGGATCGTTCCCTGAACGATCAGCAGATTGGCTATGTTGGGCAAGATATGTTCGACGGTTATGCGCGCCTTGCCCTTGCCGGCGACACGTGCCGCGAGAATGAATTCCCGTGTCCAGTAACTCAAGGCGGCGCCGCGCGAGAGCCGGGCGAATACAGGAATATTGAATATCCCGATCGCGATGATCGCATTGAAAATACCGGGGCCGAAGATCGCGGTGATCATTACCGCGGACAGGAGTGCCGGGAAAGCGAATACCAGGTCGTTGAACCGCATCAGGATATCATCAGCAATTCCCCTTTTTGCTGCTGCCCAGGTTCCCAAGGGTACGCCAATGCCCATTCCGATGCCTACCGCTACCAATGCAACGGCGATGGAATTGCGAGCGCCTACCATGATCATCGATAAAATATCGCGGCCAAAATGATCGGTGCCGAACCAGTGTTCGGCGCTAGGTGGCTGTAACCGGTCGGCTATGACCAGTTTCGTGACATCATAGGGTGTCCAGATGAATGAAACTATTCCGATCGCAAATATGACCAATGCGATGGCCAATCCAATGATAAAGGATTTCGAGCGCAATGAGCGGTACAAAAACCTGGACTGCCGCGTTTCACCTGAGTCAGCCAGATGTGGTTGTTCGCTCAACTGACTGTCCTTCGTAACCTGGGATCGATTATTGCGTAGGCGATATCGACGAGAAAATTGATGGAAACCACGGTGGCAACGAGCAATACGACAACGCTCTGGACGACCGGAAGGTCGTGTTGGGTTATTGCCTGGAACACCAGACGTCCCAGACCTGGTAGATAGAAGACATTTTCAATAATGATTGTTCCGGCAAGCAGGAAGGCGAATTGGAGCCCCATAATTGTGATAACCGGTATCATCGCATTGCGCAGGGTGTGCCTCCAAAGTGTTTGGCGGTAGCTCAGCCCCTTGGCACGTGCTGTACGCACATAATCTTCATTGAGAGCTTCGATGATCGCGGAGCGGGCTACTCGCGCCAGAATAGCCGCCTGCGGCAAGGCCAGGGCAATGGCAGGGAGGATCAGGGCCTTGATTGCCTCCCAGTAGCTTTCTTCCCATCCCGGAAAACCACCGGCAGGGACCAGTCTCAAGCTTACAGCGAAAATATATACCAGCAGCAATGCAAACCAGAAATTCGGGATCGCCACACCCAGTTGCGTTGTTGCAATGATTGCTGTGTCAGAGGCGCGTCCACGCCGGGAAGCTGCGAATATTCCTACTGGAATTGCGATTAATGTGGAAAGCGCCAGGGCAATTACAGCAAGCGGCAGGGAGACAGAAATGCGCTCCATTATCAATTCGCCAACTGGTACGGAATATGTGTAGCTGGTACCGAAGTCACCGATCAACATTCCGGAGACCCAGTTCCAGTAACGCTGCAGGGCAGGCAGGTTCAACCCCATCTGTTCCCGCAATGTATCGACCGCATCCTGTGTGGCATTGATGCCAAGCATCAGGCGTGCTGGATCGCCAGGGACAATCTCAAGCATGACAAAGATTACAACCGTTGCCAGTAGCAGCGTTACTGCCAGCGAAAACAGCCGATTGGCGAGGAAGGCAAGCATGGTCTTACTCTGCCCTCATAAAAGGAAAATGGATTCGGTCTGAGGCGCTAATCGATCCACATCACCTCGGTCAGATCATTGGCCTGAACGGGAACATTCTCCCACAACCCCTTTATCTTCGCATCCCAAACACCAGCCTTTGCGAGTTCAAACATAAACCCGTTTACTGCATCGCGGCTTATGATTTTCTGAGCTTCGGCCAGAAGTTTATATCTGGCAGCTTCGTCTGTTGTCTCATTCAGCTTTTCTATCACTGCTTGAAACTCCGGACTGTCATACTGAAAATAATATTCCGGATTTGAATATATCCCGATATCCATCGGTTCTGTGTGGGAAACGATTGTAAGGTCAAAATCTCCCTTGAACGGTCCTTCCAGCCATTGTTTCCATTCAACCGGGATGACTTCGAGATTGATACCGATTTCCCGAAGCTGGGATGCTACAATCTCGCCGCCGCGTCTTGCATAGGTTGGTGGCGGCAGGTGGATCCTGGCTTCGAAACCATCCGGATAACCTGCTTCCTTCAACAATGCCTTGGCTTTTTCCAGATCTCTTGGATAAGTATCAATTGTCTCCGCCACATAGGCTGGATGATGAGGGGCAAAATGGGTTCCGATTGGAGTACCAAGGCCGAACATGGCACCGTCGATTATTGCCTGACGATCCAGCGTATGGGCAATCGCCTGACGAACCTTGATGTCGTCGAAGGGTGGCTTCTTGTTGTTCGTCGACAGAATGGTTTCGCCCTCAGTCGATCCGATCACGACCGTAAAGCGTGGGTCCGCCCGGAATGCGGGTATTGATTCCGGTGCAGTAATATTTGGAAATGCATCAACATCGCCAGACTGCAATGCTGCGATAGCTGCTGAAGCATCGGGAATAAACCGGAAAGTCGCCTTGGATAATGCGACGGGCTCGCCCCAATATGCATCGTTACGCACCAGTTCGACAGAACTGCCTTCCTTCCAATCGGAGAATTGGAATGGCCCCGTTCCGATGGGGTTTTCCTTGTTGGTATCGGCTGATTCCGGAGCAACAATCACGGCGTCTCCCCATCCCAGATTGAAAAGGAAGTTTCCTGCGGGGCTATCAAGGGTTATTTTCAATGTCGTGGGATCGACGACTTCAACGTTCTTGATGGCGGAAAACAGCTTCTTTTGGGCGTTAGTGGAATCCGGGCTGCGAGCGCGATCCAGCGAGAATTTTACGTCTTCTGCATCAAATGTTGTGCCATCATGAAATTTTACATCGTAATGTAATTTGAAGACATATGTCTTGCCGTCATCCGAAATTTCCCAGCTCTCGGCCAGCGCAGGCAGGACCTCACCATTTCGATTGATCCGGGTCAGGCCCTCAAAGACATTGGCATAAACGATTTCGTCAATTGCCGCGGCCGCGCCTGCGGTCGGATCCAGGTGTGGCGGTTCAAGTGCCATCCCCACGACAATTGTGTCC